>JAOAHM010000074.1 GCA_026415235.1 Ignavibacteria bacterium
TTTGATTGTTGAAATGGGAATTGTATCAGAATATACCTCTTGAAAGTTATTGTTGAAAATTATTTCTCCATTGGTATAAACTATATAGGTCAAAGTCACTGAAATTTTTCTTTTCAACTTTTCTTCACTAAAAATCGGGAATGATACAATTTCTGGATATTCTAAATTAAAATCTTTTATAATCACTTCTAATTTGTTCTTTGAAAAAGCATCAACATTAATCTTGCTTAACAAATTTGATTTGATTATGGGAGCGAGTTTTGAATCATCAGGAAAAATCTTTAATTGAATTGAACTTATTGAATTACTCATAAAAAAATCCTGAATGGGAACAGATGATTTTTCAATTAACCCATTCAGGATTTCAACTTCATTTCTTGGTTGGCTAATCAGCGAACTCAACAATATGAGAATAAATACAAAAATAAATCTCATCTAAACTTAAATTCTTCCTTCTGCAATAAGTCTCAATCTTTTAATTCTCTCTTCAATAGGTGGATGAGTTGAGAACAATTTCATAATTGAGCTACCACGCAAAGGATTAACAATAAACAAATGTGCTGTTGAAGGACTTGCATTACTCATAGGAACGATTTGAGCTGCTTGTTCAAGTTTACTTAATGCAGAAGCGAGAGCAAGTGGTTTACCAGAAATTTCTGCTCCACCTTCATCGGCTAAAAATTCTCGTGCACGACTAATAGCTAATTGAAGTAAAACAGCAGCAATTGGTGCAACAATCAATAAAACAAGTGAAGCTAATGCATTTCCACTATCTTCACGATCTCTACTACCACCAGCAAACATCATTGTCCACCCTGCAAGTCTCGAAATAAATGTAATGGTACCAACAAAAGTCGCAACGATGGTGGCTAACAAAATATCTCTATGTCTAATGTGAGCAAGTTCGTGAGCAATAACGCCTTCCAACTCTTCATCATTTAATATTCTTAAAATTCCAGTTGTAACTGCAACTGCTGCATTTTGTGGATTTCTTCCTGTTGCAAAAGCATTTGGATTCGGATTATCAATCACATAAACTCTTGGCATTGGCAATCCAGCTTGAGTTGATAATTTTTTAACCATTCTGTAAAGTTTTGGTGCTTCTTTTTCGCTTACCTCAGTTGCTCCATACATTGTGAGAATAATTTTATCCGAAAACCAGTATGAAAAGAAATTCATTCCAAGAGAAATAACAAATGCAACTACCATCCCATCTCTACCGCCAATAAAGCTTCCGACAAGTAAAAAAAGCACCATCATTAATGTCATTAAAAATACTGTTTTCAAGGTATTCATGTTTTCATCTCCAATTTTGTTTTACAATTTACTTAACCATGTAAGTTTTATCAAATTCTTGAGTTTTAAATTCAAAAGTCAATTTTTTGTTTCAAATTTCACTATATCTTTTTAGTTTGAATAATAAACGAGATTAAATATGCGAATAGTTCCAAAACGAGCTTTTTCTAAAATACTTTTTGTTATAATAATTTTTTTAATAATCTATTTTTTGTTCGGAAATCTTCTTTTTAGTTCCATATATGATTTAGTTGACTCTGATGATAAAATTAATGGGAAATATGATGCATTAGTAATAGAAAATTGGATCGTACCTGAACCAACAATGATAAAAATAGCCGATTCATTGCATCGGCAAAATGTTGTAAATGAAATTTATATAACTCATTTCAAACCACAATCAAATAAATTTTTCACTGGTGGAGAAGTACCTAAGCATATTGATAAAATTATAAACTTATTCACTCTTGAATTTACTACAGATACAGCGAAATTCAATAAGTTGCCAATTGAACCTAAAGACCCAATTACCATGAACCTTGCGAAACAGGTAAGCGAAAAATTTCTTCAAAAAAATTTCAAAAGAATTATAGTGATAAGTGAATCTTATCACAGTAAACGAACCAAACTTGCCTTTGAGAAAGCATTTGAAAATTCAGGCGTTGAAATAGTTACAATTCCATCTGAATTGGGAATTACAAAAAATAATTGGTGGAAATCGGATATTGGTCTTTCAACAGTATTTTCTGAAGCAATAAAACTGATTTATTATTGGTTATTTGTTTTGTGAATAAATGATTTAATAATTTTTGTTAAATAATTAAATTGCAACTGCTTTTTGAAATTTTGTAATTCCGATGGGCGCATAGCTCAGTTGGTCAAGAGCGTACGCTTCACACGCGTAAGGTCGTAGGTTCGAATCCTACTGCGCCCACAAATTAGTTTCATTCGTAAACTTGATTTTGAGTTACATTTCTGTTTTTGATTGATTGAAATATTTTCTACATCAAACCAAAAAAGTATTAAACGATATAATTGCTTCATCAAGAATAAGAGAGGAAAAACTTGTGTTGAAGGAAGCAAATCAAAAAGCCCACCAAAAATTTATAGGGAGATAAAAAATGAAAAACCTACTCGAAGATTATCCACTCTACCCAGTGGAAAAGTTTGAAAATTTTCAAGAAATGCTAATTCAATCTGTTCGAAAATACCCAAACAAAATTGCCCTCGAAGACTTAAATCCCACTCCTATCAATAGAGTAACCTACCGTGAATTATACGAGTATGTAATTAGATTTGGTAAAGCTTTAAGAAAACTTGGTCTGAAAGAAAGAACTCATATTGCTTTAATTGGTGAAAACCGAGTTCAATGGGGAATTTCGTATCTGGCTATTACAACTTTCAATTATGTAGTTGTTCCAATTGATAGAAACTTAAAAGAAAACGAAATACTTACCATCTTACATCAGTCAGATGCTAAAGGAGTAATATTTTCAGAAAGTTATCGAGATATTTTCCTTGAATACAAACGAACAATCAAAGGGCTCGAATTTTACATTGATATGGATTTGGATAGTGAGAGTGAAGGTATATTATCAATGACCGAATTAATCAATGAACAAAAATTTGATGAAAGTAAAGACAAATTTCCTGCAATCAATTCGAAAGAATTGGCGTCCTTAATCTTTACATCAGGCACAATGGGAAATGCAAAAGGTGTAATGCTCTCACAATTCAATATATGTTCAAATATTATAGATATGAGGTCAATGGTCGAATTATATCCTGAAGATAAATTTTTATCTGTTCTACCAATTCATCATACCTATGAATGTACATGTGGATTTTTATGTCCTATTTCGGCTGGATGTTCTATTCATTATGCAAGGTCGCTCAAAACAGTTGTTGAAGATATTCAGAAAGTGAAAGCGACTATTTTACTTGGTGTACCTTTGTTATACGAAAAAGTGTATAGAAGGATTTCAAAAGCAATTGAAGATGATAAAATAAAATCAGTATTAGTCCCAACTCTAAAAGCAGCAATTTCAGTTGCAGAAAATTTTGGATTGAACGGCTTGAGGAAAAAAGTCTTCAAAGAAATACATAAAAAATTTGGTGGTTCTATTAGAATATTTATTGTTGGAGGTGCTGCACCAAATCCTGAAGTTGCTAAAGGTTTGAGAAGTTTTGGATTTAATTTCATTCAAGGTTATGGATTGACAGAAACTTCCCCCATTCTTGCTCTAAATAGATTACGAAAATTCAAAGATGACGCTGCAGGATTGCCTTTACCTTCTGTTCAACTGAAAATTCATAATCCCGATGAAGAAGGTCGTGGCGAAGTGATTGCTCGTGGTCCAAATGTGATGTTAGGATATTATAAAAATCCAAAAGCAACAGAAGAAGTTTTGAAAGATGGTTGGTTCTACACTGGAGATTATGGTTATTTCGATAAAGATGGTTTTCTTCATATAACTGGAAGAAAGAAAAATGTAATTGTCACAAAAACTGGTAAGAATATCTTTCCAGAAGAAATTGAAGATTACTTGAAACGAAATCCTTTCATACTCGAATGCGTTGTTTATGCAGCGAAAGATGAAAATGGTGACGAAACAATTGGAGCTATTCTTGTTCCAAATGCTGAAGAGTTTATCGAATATTCTCAGCGAACTGGAAAAGAAGTTACCAAAGAACTAATTGAAGAAATTCTGAAAAACGCAGTGAAAGAAACAAACAAAGAACTTCCTATCTACAAACAAATTAGAGTGATTAAAATTCAAGAACAGGAATTCGAAAAAACAACAACTCAAAAAATTAAAAGATACTTAATTAAACAGGAAGATACTGTTCACTAAAATTATTTAACTTTTCTTAGAAGTATAATTTTAAACGCTCCATTTGTTGGAGCGTTTTTTAACATTCCTTATCTTAGATTATGATTATTGATAGATACATAATCAAAAAATTAATTGGACCTTTCGCATTCGGTACCTTCACTATTATGTTTGTTTTCTTACTTCAATTCTTAATGAAAACAGCTGATAATTTAATTGGCAAAGGTTTGGATGCGTGGATAATAATTAAACTAATCGTTTTTAATCTTGCTTGGATGCTCGTACTTGCAATTCCCATGGGCGCACTTGGAATGGTCTTAATGACTTATGGTTCACTTACGCAGGATAATGAATTTACTGTTCTGAAATCTTCTGGTGTTAGTTTAATACGATTGATGGTACCATCATTTTTAGTAGGAATTCTTCTCTGCATTTTTCTAATTTGGTTCAATAATGCAATTCTACCCGATACCAATTATCAAGCAAAAATTTTGATGTACGATATCAGCAGAACCAAACCAACATTGAAACTTGAAGCAAATGTTTTTTCAAATCAAATTCCTAATTATTCCATAATGGCAAGAAGAGTAAGTAAAACTACAAATGAGATCTACGATGTAATCATTTACGATTACAATAATCCATTTCAGATAAACATAATTACTGCCAAAAAAGCGAATATCTATTTCACACCTGACAATAAGAAAATGCTCTTTGATATGGAGCATGGTGTAATACATCAGCAACTTAGTTCAGGAAACAATTCTTATCGAAGAATTTATTTTCAACGGCATAAAATAGCAGTCGATGCGTCCCAATTTACTTTTGAACAAAGTGGTCCAGGGCTTCCTCGTGGTGACCGTGAGTTGAGTGCTGGTGATATGAGAAAAATTGTTGATAGCTTAACAGTATTGAAAAAAGAAGTTATCCAAGAATTCAAAAATGAAATTAAAATTTTTACTGATGAAGTTTTTGGAGAGATTAAATCGAAAAGTGAAGTTACTAATAATTTAAGTTCAGGCAATCCTTATTATTTTGCTCTTAATTCAGCACGAAGTAAACTCACTAACATTTCTACATTTGATAGCAGATTGGAATACTTTGAATCAGAGATTTATAAATATGAAGTAGAAATTCACAAAAAATATGCAATTCCCTTTGCTTGTATTGTGTTTGTTTTAGTTGGCGCACCATTAGGTGTTTTGACAAGAAAAGGAAGTTTTGGTGTTGCTGCAAGTATTAGTTTATTTTTCTTTTTGCTATACTGGATTTGTCTTATTGGTGGTGAAAAATTAGCTGATAGAAGATTACTTAATCCCTTCTTAGGAATGTGGATTGCAAATTTCATAATTGGTGCACTTGGAATTGTCTTAACTTATAGAATGAACAAAGAACAGATAATGATTGATTTTACTTACTTCAAAAAGTATTTACCAAAATTTTTATTCCCTGACACAGAGCAAAGTCAAAATCAATGAGAACAAAAATTTTAGATTATTATTTATCAAAACAATTTATTCTTTCCATACTCTTTGGCATTCTCACATTTGTCCTTGTATTCGTGATTGTTGATTTGATGGAAAATTTAGATGATTTCATTGACCAACAAGTTCCACAAAATATCATCTTTCAATATTACATTTATTTTCTTCCAGAAATTATAAGGCTTATTTTACCAGTTTCAATTCTGCTTGCATGTTTATTTACAGTTGGAAAGCTGAATAACTTTAACGAACTAACTGCAATCAAAGCAAGTGGTATAAGTCTTTATAGATTTATGCTTCCATTTTTAGTAATTGGATTTTTCATTTCTCTTTTCGCTGTTTATTTTTCTGGTTGGATTGTACCGAAGTCAAATAGTAAAAAAATTGAAATTGAACAAGTTTACATGAAAAAAAATCTTACCACTATTGGTGCAAATATTTTCTTCCAAGACGATGTTAATAGATTAGTTAATGTTGGTTTCTATGATGATAATTCAAAGACAATTTCGAGAGCTGGAATAGTTTTAATTAATAACGATGACCCAACAAGATTATCTAAGAGATTTGATTGCCAGAGATTACAATGGGATAGTGTAAAACAAAAATGGATTGGTTACGAAGTAATTGAAAATAATTTTTTAACAGATACAACTAATCAAGTTTATTTTCATAACAACTATGAATTTTCTGAATTGAATTTTAGACCAGAGGATATTTTAATAAAACAAAAAAAGATTGAAGAAATGACTTTGACTGAAATAAATCAGGTCATTCAATCACAGAGAAAAAGTGGAAACGATACAACTAAACTTGAAATTGATTTTCATTCTATCATCTCATTCGCTTTTGCTAATCTTATAGTTATATTGTTTGGGCTACCAATTTCAGCTGATAGAAGAAGTGGAACTGTAGCATTTCAATTTGGGATGAATTTATTTTTCACTTTCATCTATTTAGCATTCATGAAGATTAGTCAATCCTTTGGAAAAAATGGTTTGATGAATCCCATACTAACTGCCTGGTTTGCCAATATAATCTTTCTTTCTTTTGCAATGATAAATTTGATGAGAGTGAGGAAGTAGTTAATCAAAATCTACTTTTACACTGAAACTTACAGTTGATTTAAATTTTATAAAATCCTTCGAACTTAAAATCACCTTTTTACCGTCCGTAGTCCAATAAATAACATTGAAAATTGCTTTCTTTGCCGATTTAAGTTTTTGTGCATCTGTCTTGCTCAGTAAAATTGTTTTGCTTTGCTTTCGCACTTGAACAACCTTGCCCTCTGCATCAATCAATCCTGCTTCGATTGTAAAGACTGTATCATCTGATGCACCAGTTCCTTTTTCTCGAGTGAAATAGAATAATTTTCTATTTAATGAATCAACCAAATAACCTGTAACTTTGAAACCGATAGGTAATCCATTTTCCACATTAAGATTAACTTTAGCTTCGTTGATTTTATCGAGTTGTTTCTTTGTATCTTCGTCAATATTCATTTCTGTAGTATCAGTTCTCGATGCGTAATTGATTTTGACAATTGAGTAAATCAAAAATCTAACATTGTATTTAATTGTATCTGGCAAAGTTACATCAATGCTTTTGTATCTTGGATTAATTTTAATTTTACCTTTGTAAGTTATAGAGTCTGGTACTTGAGGATTTAAAAAGTCATTGATATCAAAATCATCGATATTAATCACAAAAGAAGGTTGATCGAGTGAAATTATTGTATCCAGAACAGGTTTACCCTTTATCTTCAAATTCTTCTTTAAAGATGTGGATTTAAAACTTCCGATTACTTCAAAGTTCTTTAATTCTACTTCAAGATTTCTAGTTGTAGTATTTGGTGTGATTATAATTTTAGCTCCATAGATTTGAACTTTTGGAAGAATTTCTTTTGCATCTTCATCTATATCAAGATAAACTGTTTTTGTTTTTAATGAATCTTCATAAGGTTTTGTTTTACCTTTGATATAGTTAAATCCTAAATCATTCATTACTACTTTAGTTGTAATTGAATCACCAGTATAACCTGGCTCCATCTTTGCATGTCCTTTAACATAAAAACCATAATTTGTACCTCCGAAAGGATTGCGAATGTAGTTGTAGTGATAATTTTTTAAATCAATTACTCGCTTAGCTGAACTCTTTGGTTGAACTGTTACATCAAATTTTAATGTATCTTTAGTTACACCAGAGATTTTAGTGAGATTTGGAATAGTTACATTAATATTAACTCTTTTATCTAAATGATTAAAAACTTCATAAGTGAGGTTGCCCTTGAACAAGTGAAACTCTTCTAAATAAACTGAATCATCACTCACAAAAGATTCAAATTTGACTGTATCAACATTTTGTGTTTTAATAGTGAATTCATCTTCATATTTAATATTATCCGAAAAAATTTCGTTAAGTGGTTTTGATTCTAATCTTGTGGAATCAAATTTTATCAATAAATGTTGTGTCGAGCTGTCAATAAAAATTCCCGATTTACCTTTAATTCGATCCGCAACAATTTCAGAACGATTAACAACTGGAACGGTATAGGAAACATCCCAAACTGGTAGAACTGGAGATTTTAGTGTATCAATACAGCTAACAAGCGTTATTAAAAATAAAAAGCAAAAAATGAATTTAATTTTTGAAATCATCGCTGGTTAGTTTGATTATTAATCTTCCTGTTATTCTTAAATCTATCTTTGATTTTGCACTAACTTCAGCAACTCTCTTTTCAGTCGTAGATAGCATAAATCTTTGAAGCAATTTGTATCCTCGACTCAATTTTTCTATTTCACTTTGATTCAGATTGATAACAATCGTCTGATATGCTGGTGCAAGCACCTCACCTTTCGTATTTGTTATTGCGCCTTGTAAAACAACCATTGTATCATTTCTTGCAACTTCATCTTTTGTTAAATAAAACAAAGGATTGTACAATGAATCAGTTACTAAACCAATTAAATTTACTTCCATCGGCACTTGATTAGTAGAATAAATAATTACTTTTCCATCTTTAGCATTTTTTAATTTTTTTCGAACATCTTGACTTAAATCTATATCAAAAGTATCTGTCCAGTCTGCTTCGTTAACTGCAAATCTCGACCATGCATCAACCTGAAACGAAAAGGAAATAGAATCATTTGAAACAATCTCCCCACTTTGATAATCAGGATTTAGAATTAATGTTGTGCTAATATTAATTGAATCAGGAATTTGCGATAAAAACTGATTAATGTTCGTATTCACATTCGAAAAATTCAAACTAACATTAGAATTCTTTTGAATCATCGTATCCAAATAATCTTTATCACCAAACATAAGCGTTATTGGTGCTCGTCCTGATTTAAAAATTCCTCTTACTCTAAATTGCTTTAATCGAATTGGTAAGTCGATTGTTGTAAATGAATTCATTCTGACACTAATCGAATCAAAAGTTACTCTGTGAATAAATTCGGAGATATCTTCGCTCAAAAGATTTTTGATTGTCTGTTGCTTTACTCCAAGCTCGAATGGTTTAAATCTTCCTTTTATTCTTCTAAACTTGATATCACTAACATTTGTAAGAACTCTGACACTATCACCAAAGGTACCTCCTTGCAAATAAATTTTTCCTCTTAACCAGAAACCAGGTCTTGTTGTACCAAATGGTTGATTTGTTGGTTGAGCATATAAAAAATTACTTAAGTCTCGTTGAAAGACTACAGTTTGATTGGGTGGAATTTGTCCACCTATTCGTAATGTGTCTTTTGTTGAACCGACACGTTTAGTAAATCCAGGTAAAGTCAATTCGAAGAATGAGGGTTTATTTGTATAATTAATAAATCTTAAAGTCATATAACCTGATTCAATTTCTGCTTCTTGAATTCCAACTGAATCACGTCTAATTATCATTTGAGCATCAATTGTATCGGAAATTATGACATAGAATAAAGTATCGACATTCATTTCAAAGAAGTCAGCATTGAACGCATCAATTGTTGTATCTTTTCGTATTTCTTCGGTTGAAAATTTTAGTAAATATTTACCTGAATCGACTCGAATTTGAGATTGTCTCTTTACAACATCTTCCATCTTGTAAGTTCTTTGGGAGAGACTAAATTCTATTAAATTATCTGCCGTTGGATTGAAAATATCTTTAGCTTTTTCTGAACAAGAGATAAATAATAATCCAATAAAAATTGGCAGAATTATTTTCGTTTTAACTTTTAGAATCTCCATCTTGAATCAATATAAAAATTTAATTTGTTTGCTGTGTTTGGGCTTAAAATAGATTCAAAATTTGAGGTGGCAAAATTCATTTCAATTGGTCCTGCAAGAAAACCAATTCCAAAACCCCATCTGAATCCTAATTTACCACCAAGAGAGAAACCTGTTCTGATATTTGGAATGTAATTGCCTGGCTTCCAATTAAATCCAATTGAAAAGCGTGGTTTAGTTGAATTTCCTATTTCGTTATTAAATCCTTGATTGTAATCAAAACTTACAAGCATTTTACCAGGAAATCTTCTAATGAAAGGTGCTTCATCCAATTGATAAGAAACACCAAGCCTGAGAGTCGTTGGTAAACTTGTAGTAAATGAACTTTTTAAATCACTTGTAACTTTTTTGAATTTGTTTGTTAATGAATCGATTTGTTCTTTTGAAGTGTATCCTTCGAATTCAAAATTACCAGACCCTTTTATTATTGCTTGATTGTTATCCCAAGTAATCGAACCAATGTTTACAATTGCAAGTGCAACCTTCATGTTGTTACTCAATTCAGCATTTAAACCAATGTCAAAACCAGTACCAGTTCCAGCTGGTTCAGGGAAAAATGAAAATTCTTTAACTCCAACTAAACTGTCTTTACCATAATTTTTCGCAAAACTTGGTGATAATGCATGATAAATTTCATAATCCCATTTTCCTCTAATAACATTATCATTATCTAATCTGAAGTATGAATTATTTTTTGCAGTTCCTAAGTAGTAATAACCTCGAATAAATTTAATTGCCAAACCTCCATACAAACTTTTAATAAATTTATCTTCAAAATCAATTATCTTTCTTCCGTAGTTTAGAGATATTTCACGAGTATAACTCAACTTAATATCAATATCACTGAAAGAATAAATTTTTGCAGGATACAAACCTGAAAAAATTAAATCAGTAAATACTTTTGATAACCTCATATTGGTACCGAAGCGATCAGCAAATACAAATCCAAACGAACCAACTTTTTCATTCACATTTACTGCAAAAGATAGATAATTCATGTTGATATTAAATTCTAAGTCAGATTGTCCCAACAATTCATTCAATTCGTTCTTATCGGATTGATTTAAGTATCTTCCAACTGTTTTTCCAGTACCGTCATCCACACCACCAAAGAAATAATTATATTTTTCAATTGTAAGAGGAGTAGATAGAGACAATGAAATTGGTGGTAAAGGAAAGATTGTTTTTAATGAAAACTTACTTAAATCTTGCAAAGCCAAATTCGCAGGATTAACACCGAGTGCATCCACACCTAATGCATTAGAAGTATATGTAAAAGCTAAACCTGCACTCTTTGCGTCAGAAAAACCATAAGAACCAAAAGTCTGAGAGTAAATTTGGGAAGCTAATGAAAATAAAATGATAAAAATTATTTTCTTCATCTGAATACCAAAAATTTATTATTTAATTCTGTAATTAACTTTTCCAAATATTTTATGTCGAATGTAACCGTCGGCATTTACAATTACAGTTTGATTTTGCGCTGATGAAATTCTAAACCTATTCACCATTACTGCAGCATTTTTGAATTTTTCAAAATCATTTCTATCAAGAGCAATTTTAATAGTTGTTTTAGATGGAACAGTTACCTCACCATTTGCATTTATTGATGCAGCAGGAATCGTAATTGATGTATCTGAAGGTGAAATATTTCCCGTTTGTCGTGTGTAATAGAACAATTTATTTTTATTCTTATCTAAAAAGAAACCAACAAGTTGTAATTCGAATGGTAGACCATTTGTCAATTCCACATCTAAAACTGCTGAATTTCCTTGACTTAATTTACTTTTGGTTTCTTCATCCCAATCTACTTCAGCTGTATCGGTGATGATTGCATTTTCAACTTTCATCTGTGAATAAGCTTCAAGCGAAGTAGAGAAAGAAACTTTATCTGAGGTATTAATTGAACCATTTTTGTATTGTGGATTCATTACAATCGTAGCTTTGACTTCAATCGAATCAGGTGTTGCTTTAATGAATTGATTAATGTTTGTATTTGAAGTAGAAAATACCTCCGTCACGGTTTGACCTGCAGGGATGAAAATGTCTTTATAATTAACTCCGTTAAATAATAAATAAACAGGGGGAGAATTATTTTTGTATTTCCCAACAACTTGAAGATTTTTTAGAAGCACATCATAACCTTTGAAAGTAGTTGAAGTAGTTAATGTCAAAAATGCTTGATTAAATGTAACTGCTTTAACAAAATCTTTCAATTGTCCAGATAAATCATTTTGGACAGTTTGAGATTTATAACCCAAATTGAAAGGTTTGACTCTTCCTGAAAAACTTCTAAATCGCATTTTTTCTATTTGAAATTTCATCTCTAAATTTTGCCCGATACCAATAATTGAAGAGCTAACTCGACCTCTAATCCAAACTCCTGGTCTCGTTGCACCAAATGGTTGGTTTGATGGTTGTCTATATCGGTAGTTATTAATTAAAGTTGTTACTTCTAATGTTTGATTGGCGGGAACAGTAGCAGAAATTTTGAAAGTATCAATTGTTCCTCCAAAAGTTCTTGTAAATCCAGGGAAGACGAAATTAACTGAAACTGCAAAGGGATTATTATTTTTCAAACGATATTTTACTTCACCATCTTGAATTTCTGCACTATCCATTCTAATCGAATCTCGAGCCACAATCATATTGAAATCGAAACCTGTTCCAACCACTGGAAAAGATGTATCTGCCTCCATATCAAATGTATTACTAAAAAGAAAATCTAATGTTGTATCTTGTTGAATTGTTTTTGTGGAAAATTTGAGTGTCTTTGTTGGAAGTATTGTAATCTCGTCTTGCTTTTTCACTATATCTTCGACAGTGAAAGTTTTGATACCAATTGGAAGCTGAAGTTCTACATCCCAACTTGGTGTAACAGGTTTTTTTGGAGTATCAATACAAGAGACAAAAAATAAAATAACAAGTGTTAAAAGAACAGAAATAAAAAATTTTAATTTCATTTTAACCTCAAAATAAAAAAGCCAATCTCTCCTGTTGAAAAGATTGGCTTTAATTCTTTTTTATTTAATTAAAATCATTTTACGAGTTAAAACTTTATTATTCGTTTCTAATTTATAAATATAAATTCCACTTGGCAAATCATCAGTTGTAAGTTTATACCTGTATACACCACTTTCTCTTACTCCTTCTACCAGAGTTGCAACTACTTCACCAAGTGAATTAAGTAAACTTAGTCTAACAAAACTTCTATATGATATTCCATACTCAATCGTTGTACTAGAATTGAATGGATTTGGATAGTTTTGTTTTAATTCAAAATCGGTGGGAACTTGAGAAGTAATCAACTCCTCAACACTCAACTCTGATTGAGTACTACCAGCTACTTCAGAGAAATGTCTTAATTTACAAATTACTTTATCTGGTTGATTAATGGTTGAGATGTTTAGATTAACAAATCCAACGCCCTGTTTGAAATAGGAAAAATGCCATGTAGTTCCAGGTGTAAAGCCTAATTGCTGAATCATTCCATCAAAAGCTGCGGTTCTTGGAATTTCCAAAACAGCTGACTTATTGTTTTGAAAGTAAAAATCTTGTCCCGAGAAACCCTCAACTTCAAAAGTTGCGAAAAACCAAACTCGCTTACCATTGATAATCCATGGAATTTGTGGAGGCATCTCAAATAAAATATTAATTGTAACATTTTGATTAAGTCCGCCTTCCTCAATATAAAATTTTGAACCTACTATAGCATTGTAGTAATATTGGTAAGCATTAAACGGAGGTTGTAAAGTTGCTTGAGGAAGTAAATATTCTTGACCCTCCACTACTTTGCCAGTTGCAATTTCGAGTATATTAAGTCCATGAAGGAGATACAATTTTATTGTAATTGTATCTTGTGTTTGTGAAAAAACACGATTGATGGAAAGTAATAAAACAAACAAAAGTAATAATGATTTTTTCATGGTGCCCCTCACTTATTGTTTAATATTTTTTTGCCAGTTAAACTTACACTAATAATAAATAAATTTCAAGTGAAGAAAATATTGTTAGAAGTTTATTCAGTTGCTTTTGATATGATTGTTAAAAAATAGTAAGAGATGAGAATTGTCAATAAAATATACCATAAACCTGATTTGAGAGATTTTAAGTCACGGGAAGTAATAATTTTTCTGCGATACGACTTTTCTTCTTCGACAATATAATCACCTTTAGAAATGTCCCAATCAGATCTTGGTCTCATGAAGAAAGGTATTTCTTTTTCATTTTTGCTTGCGAGAATTGGTTTTACATTTTCAGTTTTGACATCGGAAGTTAAACTTGCCCCATTATTTTTATTTAAAACATTTACTAAAGTGAGCGTGGATGTCCAAAAATCTTCGGGTAATATAATTTCTCTTATAATTTTTGATTTCTCTTTTTTAATCTCTTCAGTAAATGATTCAAAATCATCTATTCGCATTTTTGATATCAAAGAATGTTGATAAGAAAAATAACCAATAAAATTGCCGAGAGAAGAGTTGCATAAATATATAAAGGATAAACATTCAATTGTTTACCATTCACTATCGAGTCCACATGATAACCATAAAAAATAATTTCAAAAGCTTTCGAAAGAATTAATAAATCTAACTTTAGTGATTTTTTTCTTTCATACTCCTCATCTAATTCAATCAATTTTAGAACAGAACATTCAAAATCTTTATTAACCTGCCATAATCCCAAAATTCCTGGTAATGAATTAATATTCTCTCTTCTCTCATAATATTCAGGATAAATATCTTTAATTTTTTTCAAGTCTTCCAATGATAAGGCTCGTGGACCAATAAAATTCATTTGACCTAAAATAATATTTACAAGTTGAGGTAATTCATCAATACCAGTTTTACGCAAAAATCTTCCAATAGAACTTACATTTTTATCAAGATGAGTCTTTTTCAAAATACTCTGTTTTACAACTGGAGAATTTTTTTGTGAATTTTCCCTTATAGTGCGGAACTTTATCATTCTAAAACGATACTTGTTAAGTGTTAATCCACGTTCTTGAATGTAAATTGGATTCTTCTTCGTATCGAGAAATGAAATAAGCGCAATTATTGTAAGAATTGGAAGGGATAATAAAAATAACAAAAGAGCAATTGCTCTTTGATAAATTGATGTTTTTATTTTTTGATTATTTTTCACTGTTTCTTAACTAAATGTCATAAGAATAACAATTTTAAATGAAAAAAATATCTAAAAACGTAACTCTATGTTTAATCAAAAAACTGGGGAGTAAAAACTCCCCAATTAATTGACCTTATCTTCCTTTGTAGGTGGAGTAAAACCAAATGTTCCGCTTGTTGGTTGAGGTTCAATCTTTATCACACCGTATTTCTTTTCGTACTTTTCAATATTCTCTTTCAATGCTTGTAAGAACATTTTTGCATGCTGAGGATTTGTAATTATCCTCGCATAAACTTTTGCTTTTGGAACGCCTGGCATTACTCGAGTAAAATCAATAATAAATTCAGATGGTGAATGAGTAATGATCGCTAAATTAGAGTAAATTCCTTCAGCTTCTTTCTCACCAAGCTCAATGCTTAATTGCTGTGGTGGTTGTTGATTAATGTCGTTCATTTTTTCACCATTTACTTTCTTAATTCGTCAGCTTTGTTGAATGCTTGTTCGGCTTTTTCTTTCATTCCTAGCACTGCATAAACTTGTCCAAGTCTTTCCCAAGTTTTGAAATCGTTTGGAGTTAATTCAACTAATTGTTCGAGATAATTTTTTGCATCTTCAAAATATTTTTTGTAAGTGCGAGTTGTAGCGTTTGCTTCTTCCTCTTTTTCTCTAACTTGAATTCCCCAATTGATATAGCATGCAGCAATGTTATAAATTGCATTTTCATACTTCGGGTCAATCTCTAATGCTTTCTTGAAATATTTAACTGCTTCTTCATAATTCCTTGCTTCAAGAAGCATTGTACCATAATTATAATTTGTGAATTTGTCATTTGGATTTAAGTCAACTGCTTCTTTTGCTTTTTTAAGTGCTAAATCTCTCTTTCCAAGAGATACATAGGTATTAAATAAGAATGAATTTAATGTTCCATCGTTTGGATATTTCTGCAATCCTTCACTCGCATATTTTTCAGTTTGAAAATACAAGTCCATTGCTTTAACGGAATCTTGGGGATTCTTTGTCGATTGATATTTCATCCATTGTTGTTCAGCTTTTGTATAATAGATTTCAGTTATGATTTGATAACTCTCAAGAGATTTAACTCTTTTGACCCATCTTTCGGAAGGTTCGAGTGAGCCATCAAGATCGTTTGCACTTAAATAAACAAAAACAAGATTACGATAAGTATCATTACTATCTGGTTGCATTTTGATTGCAGTTTCAAATGCATTAATTGCTTTCTGTCTTAAAATTTTTACTGTATCTGGATTGGAAGCTCGATTAGCAGAATTGAAATAGTTCACACCATCGTTGAAATTTTCTGCCCAGCTTGCCTTAAGCAATTGATTTATTTCTCGCTCATATTTCTTTCCAATTTTTAATGCATTTTGAAAAGCTTCGAGCATACCGTTGTAATCTCGTTTTTCGTGCTTCACATAACCTGTGAGATACCAGCCTTCTTCACTTTGTGGATTCTTGGTTACTTCTTTTTTCAAGACTTCTTCGGCTTTGTCATAGTTTTTCTGTTGAATGTAAAGTCTTGCGCTGGTAATTTCAGTTGATGCACATTGATAAGCACTGAAAGTTAACCACATGAACATCAATGTGAGAATAAAAATAAAATGTTTGTTCATTTGTTTCTCCATTTGTTAGTTAATTTTTTCAAAATTAGTCAAATAGGCAAGTTTTATCAATTTGCGACATTCAACTTATGTTAAAAATTTCAGTCAACTTATTCCACTTAAATGCTACATTTCGAGAAATATTTATAGTTTGATTTAGAAAATTTGAAATTCCTTTTAAAAATTTCTGAAACTCATCTAATCTTAAGATTTTATTTTTATCGCTTTCTGTGAGTTTCTTAATAAATAGCTGATTCAAAGTTAATATTGAAATCAGTCTTAATAATTCCTCAAATTTTTCTTTGCTGTAGAAAATTTGATTTTCATATTCATGAACATCAATAAATCTTTGTGTAAATGATTTATTCAATGTTTCATTCAAAATTTTTTTCAAAAGTTTCTCAAATGAAAGTTTCTCTTTATCAAAATTTATTTGGAAACTGGTTTGTACTAATTCAAAAAATTCAGCGAGCATTTTATTTTTTTGCTCTTCGATGTGAAGTCTCGAATAAAGTTCATTTAAGAATATTTCTTTAATCTTACTATCTAACTCTAAATCATCACTTAATTTCTTTGTAACTAACGCAATAAAAATTTCATAATAAATTTGATATAGACTTTCTTCACTTAACTCTTTATTAAGTAAATCAACAAGCCATTTGGTTTTTGTTTTTCTGTTCTTAATCTTGGTTAAGTAAGAATTGATATTGAGTAATGATTTTATTTGAGTTAAAAGTTCAAACTCAAATCTTACCTTATCAAGCTTTAACTTGTTATGAAGTATTTTGGTTGAATTTCGAAGTTCATCAATAAAAAGCTCGACTTGAGAATTTTCTTCAAACAATTTTTTGAAATTTTCTTTAACGAATGGTTTTGATATTTCATTTACAAGTTTAGATAACTGAAATTTTATCAATTCATCTTTTACTGAAATCAATCCATTTCGTTGATAGGAAGAATAAAATTCATTTATCTCACCTGTTTGGTCAAATAATTCAACAAAGTCAATGAACACTTTGTATTCATATCCTTTTAGTTCAATGAAAAATTTATCACGATAAAAGTCACTTCCTTTTTTGATGAACTCAAGATTTGATTTGGTTTCTCTGAAAATGTAAAAATGATTTTCTGAGTTTTTAATTCCCAGTGCTTCACCAAGTGATTTACTGATTAACTTTTTTTCTGCTTCGTTTTCACTTGAACCATAATTTTTTGGATGGGAATAATCTATGTAACCATAGTAAGTTGAATAAGAATTATTGTAAAACACTAAAGCAGCTTCGTTGTTTAATCTATTTGAGTAAGCAAAAACATTTTCAATCACTTCACCATATTCATTCTTAAAATCATAAAGTTCAAAATTTTCAACTTGACTGAACAGATATCTTTTTTTCATCAGTGGGAAAATTTCTCGCTTATGTCTTTCAATTAAATATTCATTTGGAGATTCATCATAATAAGCTCTATAATATTCGTGACCATACTTTTCACGAAAACCTTCAATCTGTCCATGAGCAAACATTGGTAGACCTGGCATCGTTACCATCATTACTGCACAACCGAAATATTTATCACCATCACCAAATTGATTGATTGCTGTTTCTTCATCAGGATTACTTAAAAAGTTCACATATCGCTTTAATATTTCAGGATTGAATTCGAGTGTATTTGAAATCAAATCACGATACTTAGCATTTTCTTCATTCTTCAACATATTCATAAAAGCACTATTGTAAACTCGATGCATTCCAAGTGTTCTAACGAAGTAACCTTCCATTAACCAAAAAGCTTCGGCAAGTAGCAATGTATCTGGTTTTTCAACATTAATTCTATCAACAACTTCACGCCAAAATTCCTTAGGATATTTTTGTAGAAATTCATCTGTTGACATTGAAAAATCTGTTCGGGAAGGAATTGCACCACCAGTTCCAGGCACTGGAAACCATAATCTCTGATAATGCTTTTGCGTCAAAGTCATAGCTGCATCAAGGCGAATGATGGAAAATTTTTTAGCGATATCGAAAATCAATCTAATGACTGCTTCTCTAACTTCAGCTTTAAGAAAGTTTAATTGAGCGGTATCGTTCCATGGCATGTTTGTTCCATCATTGCCATGATAGATATACCTAACTTTTCCAGTTTTATTTTCAATCAATTGAAAAACAACCGCTGCGTCTTGTCTTGTCCAATATTTATCTTCAATTCGAATTTGAAAATCGGGATGCTCACTTAAATTTGGTCCTGTGAAGGAATAAGATGGAAATGGAGGATAATCAGTTTGAATGAAATAATCTGGATGTTCCATTATCCATTTTGAATATATTCCAGTGTGATTTGGTACAATATCACAGGCAAGTCTTATCCCTCTCTGCCATGCTCTTTGATTTAAGTTTTGATACGCCTCCTCTCCACCTAAATCATTCGCAATAACATAATCATAGATTGAATAAGCTGATGCAAGTGCCTCTGGATTTCCCGAAAGTTGTTTAATCTTTCTTGATGCTGGACTTCTTTCCCAAATTCCAATCAACCAAATTGCATTAAATCCAAACAACGAAAGCAAATCAAGTTCTTCATCAGGAATTTGATCAAGTTTTTTAATTTCTCGATTATATTTTTTTGAAAGTTGATACAACCACACATAAATATTTTTTGCAAGCAAAACTACTTTGGGCATCCAATCAATATCTGGAGTAAATTTTTCTTCTTCGATTGGAGTTACTGGATAAAACGATGCTTGGAACTTATCACCGAAACCAAGAAGTTCTTCAAGTGAGAATGTTGGGACTTTTGTTTCGCCAGGTCCAAATCCTTTTTGAAAGAGTTTAGCTTCTTCTTTAACCAAATCAATTGCTTTGAGAATTTCGTTGACAATTTCAGGAGGAATTAATTCTTTCCAATTTTCTTTGATGAAATTTAATTGACCTTCTAAATTATCTGGAGAAACTAAAATCGGTTCAAACAAAAACTCAATCAGTGATTTATTCTTTAGCTCACTTAACCTAATTCGATCAAAATATTCTTCTAAAATTTTTATTGCTTCAAGATACCTGGAATTATTTTTTAGATCTTCATCATCAAAAAGAAATTTTAAGTCATTGGCTGCTCTGTTTTGGTTTGAAAGATAAATCAGGATTAGATTTCTGATGAAGAGTTCTTGAGTTTCAACTCTCGTTAATTCATCCAAAAAATTTTCT
Organism: Ignavibacteria bacterium; assembly: GCA_026415235.1. Classification (GTDB taxonomy): domain Bacteria; phylum Bacteroidota; class Ignavibacteria; order Ch128b; family Ch128b; genus Ch128b. The sequence goes on from JAOAHM010000074.1 coordinate 19,818, forward strand.
TCTGAAAGATTTGAACTTAGAAACAACTTTGTTGGGAAATTCTTAATGTAGATTTTAGTGAGAATTTCTAAATCAGAAAGTGATAACTTCTTTTTAAGAAAATCAAAGGAATTTTTAATGGAGTTAG
>JAOAHM010000075.1 GCA_026415235.1 Ignavibacteria bacterium
ACCTGCGAGAATTTTTCTAAGTTAATTACATGTAATTAAATAAGTCTTGATTGAATAAACGGAATTGAAAATTGTTTTAATAATCCTTTGTTATCGTTCTGTTTTGAAAACAACTCTTCCGATACAAATCTCGAGTAGGTGTGAATTTCTAATTTTCTAAATTTATTTTACTGTGAAATGTGGTCAAGTTTTATTGGAATAAATTTTTCTTTTCAGTTCCTCTTAGAACTTAATTTGATATTTTGATTTCAATATCAAAAAAATTAATCTCTACTGAGCATAAAAAGTTTGAAAATTACAATTCTCAATACATCCTTTCGCAAATAATGAGTCTACTTAGTTCAATTAAAAAAACACATGGATTTACTAGTCAGTCCAACTTTATTTTGAGTTGTTTTTAATTTTCATTCTTATCAAAGTCTCTAATAAGATTTATTAATCAAACAATTAAATTTGACTGAGAATTTTTATGAAAAACATGGCAGAGAAAAATTTTCCAAAGAAATTAGTCGAAGTTGCATTACCAATTCCAACTGAAAAAACTTTTTATTATTCCGTCCCCGAAGAATTAATAGATTTAGCTCAGGTTGGAGTTAGAGCAGTTGCACCGATTGGTAAGAGAGTTTTAACAGGATTTATCATAAATGTTATTGACGAAAAATCATTTGAGAAAGAACTAAAAGAAATTCATATCAAAGAATTAAAAGAGATAGAAGACATTCTCGATCCCATACCTTTTTTTGATGAAAAATTTTTGGCTTTCGCTCGATGGGTTGCAGATTATTACTTTTCATCACTTGGTGAAGTTTTGGATGCAGCTGTTCCAGCAGGTACTGATGTGGAATCAAAAAAAATTGTTGTAGTTGACCCAAATGTAATCTTTGAAGAGATAAAAAATACAGACTTAAAAAGAACAAATTATCTTAAACTCCTACGAATACTTGCTGAAAAAGAAGAACATACCCTTTCAGAAATTAAAAAGAAGTTGAAAAAGGAAGGAATTCAATCAAATATAAATTATTACTTGAGCAAGTTAGAGAAGAAGGGACTTGCATCAATATTTATAGAAAAACGGAAACCAATTGTGAAAGTGAAAAAAGAAAAAGTAGTTGAATTGGGAGATTTAAGTTTTGAGGAATTCTCCGAAGTATTGAGCAAACTTGAAAAGCGGTCTATTAAACAATTTAATGTCTTACTTACTCTCTTCGCTTCAAAAGAAAAGAAAATGAAACAAACTGAGTTAATTGAAAAAGCAAAAGCTAATTCACAAATCATCAAAGCACTGGCTAAGAAAAAATTAGTTAAGATTACGGAAGTTGAAGTTAAAAGAGAATATGTCGAGCTTTATTCTGAGCAACAAAAACAAATTACCTTAAATGAAGATCAACAAAAAGCAATTGAATTGATCTCAAAGTCAATCGAAAAAAATCAATTTGATATTTTTCTCATTCATGGAGTTACTGGAAGTGGCAAAACACAAATTTATCTTGAATTAATCGAGAAAGTTATTAATCAAAATAAAACCGCTCTTTATCTCGTGCCTGAGATTTCACTTACTCCTCAAGTAATCCGAAGAATAAAAAATCGTTTTGGTGATTTAGTTGGTGTATTGCATAGCAAACTCTCTCCTGGTGAAAGATTTGACGAGTGGCGTTCCGTAATTAAAGGTGAATACAAAATTGTTGTAGGACCTCGTTCTGCTGTTTTTGCTCCACTTAAAAATATTGGAATAGTTATAATTGATGAGGAACACGATTCATCATATAAGCAATCTGAGAACGCACCATACTATCATGGAAGAGATTCAGCTCTCATCAGAGCAAAAATTGAAAACGCTGTAGTAGTTTTAGGGTCAGCAACTCCATCCATAGAAACATACTTCAATGCTTTGAGTGGTAAGTATCATTTGATTGAATTGAAGAAAAGAATTGATAACGCTCAATTGCCAATCATATCTTTAATTGATTTGAAATCGGAAAGAGAAGAAAATCGAATGATTGGTTCTTTTTCTCAAACTATGATTGATAAAATTAAAAACGCAATTTCAAGAAACGAGAAAGTTATCATCTTACAAAACAGAAGAGGATTCGCAACTTATGTAATGTGCCCAAGTTGCGGATATATTGAACAATGTAAAAATTGTTCAGTTACTTTGACTTATCATCTAATTACTAAAGAGTATATCTGCCACTATTGTAATTATTCAAAAAAAGAATTAGCCACATGTCCAGTTTGTGGAAGCAAAGAAATAAAATATAAAGGTATTGGAACACAAAGAGTTGAAGATGAACTTGAACAAATTATTCCAGGTTCAAGAATTGCTCGAATGGATTTGGATACAACTCAGAAGAAATATTCCTTCAGTCGAATTCTTAATGATTTTGGTGAAGGAAAGTATAACATCTTGCTTGGTACTCAAATGGTTGCAAAGGGATTGGATTTTCCAGATGTAACATTTGTTGGGGTAGTTTCAGCGGAATCGACAATGTTAATTCCTGATTTTCGTTCGGGAGAAAAAACTTTTCAACTATTATCTCAAGTTGCAGGAAGAGCTGGCAGAAGTAATCTTCAAGGTGAGGTGGCAATTCAAACATTCAGACCAGATAGTTACATACTTCAGCATGTTCAAAAACATGATTATCAAGGATTTTACTCAAATGAAATTATTCATCGAGAACAAGCGAAGTATCCACCGTTTTATAAACTTGCATTAATAGAATTTAAGAGTACAAACATCAATCAAGTCAAAAGAGCATCAAAAGAATTTCACAGATTTTTAAAGTTTGATAATTCAATTATTGAAGTTTTGGGTCCTGCTCCTGCTTACATTTCAAAAATTGCGGGTAAGTATAGATGGCATATCTTGATTAAAAGTAATCGTGCTTACGACCCAAATGGAAGTTACTTACATAAAGTAATCAGAAAAGCATTGAAAGATTTTCAAACGATTAAAAAAATATCAGGTGTGAAATTAATTATCGATATTGACCCAATTTCAACTATATAATTTTCTGCTACCCTTCATTTAAGAAGAGTAGCAGATTTGTTCCAAATTGTTCTGAAAAAATTCAATCCGATTGTCTAAGAATCAAAATCTTAATCCATCAACTCGTAAACTAAATAGCCACCACCAGCCTGTGGAGGTAACTTGACTTGTGTCTTTAACATCAATCGAGTGTTAGTATCATACCAGATTATTTGTTTTACATCATTTTCATCCTCAGAAAACAACTCAACTTTGTAAGCTTCATAATCTTTGTTGCCAACTTTAATCTTTTCTTTACTCTTAACATCAACCAAATAATTTTGAGCTTGACCCGACATAAAATCGAATTGAGAGATTTGAGTTTTGTAACCAATTTCTAAAGGTAATGTAGCAAGAGAAAGTTCGGTTCCTGCACCACCAGATAAAACAGGTTTACTAATCTTCGCATTAATTGGCATCTCTTGAGGACCCATCTTTATCAAACCTGTGACTTTATCTTTCTCAAACTTAAGTGAAACTGAACCAGGTCCCTGCACAAGATATCTTCTTATTGGGAATAATGTCTTTCCATCTAAATCAAGAGTATCAAAAGCACTCATGATTCCTTCGGTTTGTTCAACAATTCTAATCACTTCTTTACCTTCGAAATTTCCTTTTTCAACTCGACGATTAATTTCTAAATGATATTTATTTCCCATCAACTCAAAATCAGATTGATAATTTAACTCTCCTAAAAACATTTTCGCTGGATTGAAAATCAAATCACTAAAATTGTCAGTCTTATCAATTTTCTTTGGAGCTTCTAATTTCGAAATATCTACAGTTAATTCTTCCAACTTCTTTTTGATTTCTTCTCTCACATCTTCTTGAATTCTTCCTTTAAGATGTTTATAGAAAAATTTCTCCATAGCAGTAAACATTGCAAGCCGATTCAATTCGTTTATAAATCCATGACCTTCATCTTGTGCAAGCATGTATTCGACATCACGTCCTAAGTCTCGTAATGCAACAACTATTTGATCAGATTCATGCTTCTTCACTCTTGGATCGTTTGCACCTTGAACTACATAAAGTGGTGCTTTAATATTCGTAGCTGAATTTAATGGCGACTGAGCTTCGAGCATTTTTCTTTCTTCAGGATTGTCTTTATCACCTACTCTAAGAGTGAAAATTTTCTGAATAGGTTTCCAATATGGAGGAATTGAATTCAAAAGAGTAATTATGTTCGAAGGTCCAACGATATCAAAACCACAAGCATAAAGGTCAGGTGTAAAAGCAAGTCCTGCAAGAGTTGCATAACCACCATAGGAACCACCAGCAATTGCAACACGCTTAGGATCAGCAATTCCTTCTTTAATTAAAAAGTAAACTGCATCAGTAATATCGTGCTGCATTGAGCCTGTGCCCCATTGTTTATTACCAGCGTTCAAATATTTTTTGCCATAACCAGTGGAACCTCTAAAGTTCGGTTGAAATACTGCATAACCACGATTTGCTAAAAATTGAACAATTGGATTATATCCCCAAACATCCCTTGCCCATGGTCCACCATGTATCAACATAACAACTGGAAGATTTTTTGGCTCAAGCCCTTTAGGAATTGTAAGATATCCATAAATCGTCATCCCATCACGAGCTTTGTATTTGATTGGCTTCATTTCAGATAACCATTCGCTCGGAAGATTTGGTCGAGACTTATAAACAAATTGAGCCTTTCCAGTTCTTCTATCGAAAAGATAAACTGAACCTGGGTCAACATCACTTGAAACAGAAACTAACCACAGATTTTCATCTTGACTAATTGACATAAATCCAATATTTCCAGATGGTAACTGAGCCACTAAAGTTTCGAAATCTTTCTTAAACTTTTTTTCTTTTGGATAAATTCTGATTTTCTCTCCAACATAATAAGTCATTAATAGCTCATTTGTAATGTCAGAGAATAATGCGCCAGCAAGGTCAACTTCATCAAGTGGGTCTTTATCAATTAGTTTTGATTTACCTGTTTTTAAATCAAAAAGTTCAAGTTGAATTTTATCTCTGTTTTTGCCTTTGTTTGTCATTAAATAAAAAGCATTGCCATCTTTTGTAAATCGAATTGGTGAAACTGATTCTTCAAAAGTTACTTCGTAGATTTTGGTGAGTTTGTTAGCCTTATCAAATTTCAAAATTTCTGTTCCACCATCTTCGGTTTGTCGGATTGCGAGTCGCAGATTTCCGTCAAGGTCAGTTGCCCAACCTGCAATGTTTTCTTTGTTTTCATATAAAAGTTTTCTTTCTCCAGTTTTGATATTTAGTCTATAGACATCATGAAGTGAAGGGTCACGATCGTTCAATCCAACAATAATTTCATCTGGAGTTTTCTTCGGCACATCAATAATCATTGCACGAACATTTTCAAAAGGAGTTAAATTTTTGGCTGGTGGAACTGGGTCACCACTTTCAAATGGATTTACTACATAAACACGGTAATTCTCATCACCATCTTTGTCTTGAACATAAATAATGAATTTGGAATCCTCAGTCCAAAAATAACTTGTAACTGGTCTTTTTGTATCAGCTGTTATCGGTTTTGCATTTTCAAAGGGCTCATCAATTTTCTTAATCCAAATATTTCGAACCTTGTTGAACTGTTTTAAGAATGTTAGATATTTTCCATCTGGAGAGATTTGAGCTCCAGAAATTTCTGGATCGCCAAAAAACAGCTCTCTATCAATTATTGGAGGTTGCTGGGAAAATAAATTATTGACCATAATCCACACCAATGAAATTAATAATAAAATATATCTCATCTGGATGACTCCTCTTAGATTAAATTTTTTACAATTTAATGATAATGATTTTGATAAGAAAAATTTGGATTAATTCACAACTTGTTAATTCTCTCAATTCGCTTTTTGATTGAAGGATGTGAATAAAAGATAAACTCAACAATTGGATTTGGATTTTCGTCAGCGAGATTAAGCTTTGACAATTTATTCAGTGATGAGATGAAAGAGTTTTTATCATTCGTAGAATTTACAGCAAATTCATCTGCTTCATATTCAAATTTTCTTGAGATAGCATTTGTAACTGGCATTAACAGAATTGACATGATTGATAAAATCAAAAATAGAAGTGGTAAAGCAGAAATTTGATATTGTGAGGTAAATCCAAATTGAATTAATAATAACTGGTAAAAGTAATTCGCCAGATAAAATGTGATAAAAGTCGTTACCGCACCTATCAAAATGTTTTTTAAGATATGTCTATTTACATAATGTCCAAGTTCATGAGCAAAAACAGTTAAGATTTCATCGTCGGTGAAATTTTCAATTAGAGTATCACTTAAAATTATTCTCTTTGATTTGAAAATACCTGTAAATCCAGCATTAGCTTTTTTTGTGTTCTTACTTAAATTGAACGAGTAAATTCCTTTGAAGTTAATTCCAAATCTTCTACATAATTCAATTAATTTATTTTTGAGTTCTTCATTTTCGAGAGGAGTGAATTTGTAGAAAATCGGAAATATCAAAGTAGGAGCAATGCGAGCAAGCAAAATTGAAAAGACAAAAACAACAATTGCTAAAATTAACCACCACAACTCATAATTTTTTAACAAGTAATAAAATATCAAAGCAATTGGATAAAGAATTAGTAAAGAGACAATGGAACCTTTAAGTTTTTCAATCAACCAATCAGAAAATTTTTGATTTGATAACTTGAAACGATGTTCTATAACAAAAGATGAATAGAAATCAATTGGCACTGCAAAAATTGAATTAATTACACCAACAATTAAAAGAAAAATTGAAAAAGCCACATAATCATTTGAAGTTATTCCATAAATTTTTTCTTCTAAAATTTTTGAAATCGGTGAAAATGCTAAGATTAGAATGATTACAAAATTGATTACAAGACTTATGATGTTTAATGTAAGTTTAATTCTATTGTATTGTTTTGATTTATCCATTAGTTAACTCACAAAATATTGTACATCAATCCAAGTTGAAGTGCTTCTTTAATTTGAGTTTTAAGTGATTGTTTTCTTTCATAAACAACAAGCAAGTTCAAATTGACATTAATGTAATCATTTATTCGAGCTGTAATTAAATTATCCCAACGAACATCCCAATATTTCATATTCTCAAATCTTGAAAAAAGTCGGAGTGTTCCTTTGTAATTGATATTTTCCATCAATTTAAATTCACTTGATGTAACGCTTTCGATACCAGTTTCGAGTTTGAAGGCTTCAACTCTATCTTTTGTATCTGGATTATCCGAAAATTTTCTCTGCCTCTTTGTAAAAATCTCTTGAAATGCAACTCCAAGTCGAGATTTCAATCCTTTAACTTTATCGTAAGTGAAACCAAAAGATTGAGTGACATATCCAGGGTCAAAAAAATCGGCAATTCGTTCAGGAGTTTTTCCTTTGTATGAATAACCAGTAGTGATAGGACTTCTTATAGAATTACTAAAAAATGGATCCACTGCCCAACCAACATTTCGAGAAATTACAGTTTCGATAAAAAACTCATTATCATTTGTTCTGAAATCTTGTGCTCCAAGTTTAGTTCTTCCAAAAGTAAACTTGAGAGAATTTTTGGTAGTCCAAAATTCTGATTTTGTTGAAACACTAAAATTGCCGATCAATGTCCATGTAAAAGAATTTTCGCCACCTTGCGCCCAATTTGTGAAAGAAATCTGATTAATGTTTAATCCTGTACTTGCTTTTGTCGTAACGCTCACACTTGAGGTATCTTTTGCAAAAACAAAGTTCACCAACAATAAGAAAATAAAAATCGTTCTCATTTTGTTGCCTCAAAAGCTTTAAAGATGAAGTGAGATGAATAAACTAAAAACATCAAGTTTTGAATTGCCAATTTAATATGTGCAAGAATTAGTTAAATCTTTCTGAAAGAATATTGATTAAATCAATTCAAATAATTAAGAACTCATGATTAAGTTAACTACAAAATTAAAGTCAAGAGATTAATTAGATAAAACAATCTTATCGAAATTCTTTGTCAATTATATCAATTTCACCTGGATAAGTAATTTTTCCGAATGGAGTTTGAACAGTTGGAGTTGCTTTCAAAACAACTCGAGATAAGTTTGAATTTCGACCACCAAGAGCAAGGGCAAGATTAATCAAGTTATCGAAACCTCTATCTCTAAATAGCTTGTATAAATCAAGCTGAACTGTAATTGGAAAAATAGTCGTTTCACCAGTTCCAGGAACTGAAATTGGTCGTGCAATATTTCCAGTGATTGCCTCTACATCATCAATCAATAATCGCCATTTGAAATCAACTATGTCTAAATCTTGTCTTGGATAACCACCACCATCATTTGGATTTTTTGCTTCGATGTTCAAGTTAAAAGTTACAGGTAAACTTCCTTTGGAAATTGAGTTTAACAATTGCGCTGAGTCAAAAACATTAAAATCTTTAATCGAAGATTTATTACTGATGTTAATTCCATTAATTGTAAAATCACTTATGTTGTTTAACCTGAATTGTAATCTCGAAATATTGGTCATTTGTTTGAATACTGAACAAGATGAAAAGACTAATAAACTGATTAACGAAAAAACAAAAATTCTTTTCATTTTATCTTCCTTCTAATTTATTCAAGATAGCTTGACTTGAATTTTCAATTGTTTTGATTATGAAATCTGCTACTTCCAATGCTTTTTTACCATCTTCACCAGTGACAACAGGTTTAGTATTTGTCTGAATACTTTTGATGAATAATTCTTGCTCGTATTTCATTGCATTAATTTCGGGAATTTCAGGTTGTTCATAGATTACTTTCTTTCTTTTCTCGCCAATACCAATTTCTCCATAAGAAATTCCGAGAGTTTCTTCATCTGGTTTAACTAAACGATAGATTTCGGAAAGTCCTTGTAGAAAATCTATTGTAATGTAAGCATCTTTCTGAAACATTCTCATTTTTCTCATTTTCTTTTGGGAAATTCTACTTGCTGTTACATTAGCCACACAACCATTCTTAAATTGAATTCGTGCATTTGCAATATCAATACTATCTGAAACGACAGCAACTCCATTGGCATCAATTTTTTCAACTTCACTTTTTACGAGGTGAAGAATTATATCAATATCATGTATCATCAAATCAAGCACAACTGCTACATCAGTTCCTCGTGGATTGAACTGAGAGAGTCTATCAGATTGAATGAACATTGGTTCGAGTTGATACTTTTCAAGTGCAAGTATAGCTGGATTAAATCTTTCAATGTGCCCAACTTGGATGAAAAGATTTTTTTCATTAGCAATTTTAATTAACTCTTCTGCCTCTGCAACAGTTGAGGTTATTGGTTTCTCAATGAATACATGATTACCATTTTCAAGTGCAAGTTTTGCAACTTCATGATGTGTTGAAGTTGTGGTTGCAATTATCACTGCATTTGAATTTTTGAACAATTCTTCAAGAGAGTTATAGAACCTAACACTGAATTGCTCTGCTGTTGTTTTTGCTTTTTCCAAATCAACATCAAAAATACCTGAACAATTTACATCTTTAATCTCAAGAAGATTTTTAAGATGAAGTTTTCCTAAATGTCCTACACCCACAATTCCAATATTTAATTTATTCAAGATTACCTCCCAAAATTTTATTTAAGTTTTTACTTCTGCAAATCCAACTATTTCATCCCAACCACCATAGTCAGGATTGTTATAATAAACAAAAATGTAATAAGAGTTTTTTGTATTCCAGTTGTTACCTTCCACTTCGACCCAATCAATCATAAAAGTTTTTTCTGATGCATAATTTTCTTTTACGCAAACATACTGATAATCATAAACTCCTCTTTTCAAATTCACAACTAAGCTATAATAATTACCTCGTCGTTCCATTTTATATTTTTCATCAATACGCCAATTATTGAAACTTCCAATTACATAAATTTCACCGTCAACTGAATAAGGTAATGTCAACTCAAAGCGATAATCGAGATACTCGTTGTATATATCATCTTTTCTATAATACAATGCACCACCATTAAAATCTTTTCCACCATAATTAAATTTTCTTGTTACATCAATTCCTGTAAAAGATGTGAGTAATCTATCGTTTGGATATTTTCTAATATCAGTTAAATCTAATTGACGATATTCGTTTCCTCCATAAAAATCTCTTTTGATGTATTGTTTAACATTACTTTTCAAATATCTTCCGAATTCATAGCGAGTTTTTCTGTTAAAATTTATGATTGTGGAAAAGAAGAATTTTTGGTTTTGAACTATCTCAATCTCATTCTGTCTAAAAATATCGAATGGTTTTGGTATTTCTACATTCACTAAAATTTTTTGTCTTCGATTAAATTCCATTATTTCTGATAGACTATCATCAATAACTTCTCTTGCGAAATTTGCGCTGACAGGGAATTTCTGGTAGACAACAACAAAGTAACCTTCTCCATAAATTTTTCTGTCATCATTGAAATCGGTAATTAAAAATTTGTATTTGCCCGAATAAGGAAAAGTAATTTGACCTCTCTCATCTGGAAATCTTTGTCTGAAGGTATAGTTATAAGTTTTGACTCCATTAGGTGCATTTCGAAATTGAAGATTATAAAATCTATCTTTTCCAAAATTTTGTAGAAAAATATTATCAATAGGTTTCCAATTTTTATCACATAGTTGAAAAATAATTTGAAGATTTGGTTTTAATTGTGAAACTAAATCAAATTCAATTATAATGTAGTCGTTACTTGTATCTTCAATGCCTGATGAATTAAGGTCATTGTAGATAATGATTGGTGGAAGGATTTCATCTTTGATTGAATATGTTCTTAACCCTTTAACTTCGATTAAATTCTGAGCTGAAAGAGTTTGAACGAGTAGAATAAAAACCAGATAAATAAACATTTATCCATTTCCTGCCTTATGGAAAATGTCAACGCATTTAATACTCTCGAACGGAACAAAAGACTCAACAATTCGATTTTCATATTTGCCAGAGATTAACAAGCCATCATCAAAAACACCAGTCAAAATTCCAGCTTTGAAAACAATCTCATAAAATGGTTCATCCATCTTTTGAGTTTGAACAACACCATAATACTCTTTCATTATTATGTTGATTTCAAAACCAATGTATTTTTCCCAATTCATTTTCATTGAGTTTACTCCTCATTCTGCTTCAATTAATGATTTTAATTTTTTCATTAGTTCATCTTTGTCGTTGCAGGGATAATTTTTATTCACAAAGTTTTCGAAATCAAATGCTTTAGATGAGTTAATCAAATTGATGTAAAGTGCACCGAACAATCTCTGTAAATCTTTTTTGTTTTTTTCTTCTTCACAATTTGCAATTCTTTTCAATTCGTAGATTTCATCAACTAAATAATTAATCTCAGCTTCATATTCTTCAAAAGAGAATTCATTATCCAAAACAAGAGAACAATCTTTCAAATAATAAAACGAAAAAGGTAACTCATTTCGCTCGGAGGGAAAAACTTTCTCTAACTCGAAATCATAAACTTTCACAAAGTAATTTCCCTCGAAATCAAACTGATAAAATTCAGGGAGATATTTATCTAAATAAATTGAGTCACACAATTTGAAATTTCTTTCAAAAGTATAAACATAGAGCGTGTTAAGTGTGTCATCAGCATTTATCTTACCAGTAACAATAATCATCTCATCTTCTGGATTCGAGTCAAGATTATAAAAGTAAAGTTTAATTGTAGGAAAAGTTTTGTTCAGTAAAATTTTTTTCTTCTGCGTAACTACAAGATTAAATTGATTTGTTGACTTCTTCGAGAGAGTTATTTGATAATCTTTAATTGAATTTTTGAAAATTTCTTGAGCATGCGAAGTAACAATTAATGAAAATAAAAATACAAGAGTGAAAAAATTTTTAAGCTTCATTCTTAACTGCTTTATGTTCGTTGTACCATTTTTTTATGTACTCAGCAATTTCGGTTGTTGGTGTGCCTGGAGTAAATAATTCACCTACTCCCATTTCTTTCAACTTTTGAATATCTTCTTTTGGAATTATACCTCCACCAGTGAGAAGTACATCATCAAGACCTTTTTCTTTCATCAACTTCAGAACTTTTGGGAAAATGGTCATGTGAGCACCACTTAAAATGCTTATACCAATCACATCAACATCTTCTTGCAAAGCAGCTTCAACAATCATTTCAGGTGTTTGACGAAGTCCAGTGTAAATGACTTCCATGCCTGCGTCTCTCAACGCAGCAGCAATAACTTTAGCGCCTCTATCGTGTCCATCTAATCCTGCTTTTGCAATTAATACACGAATTTTTCTTTCCATTATTTCCTCCATTAATTTTTGAGTTTTTCACGAATTAAATCGCCAAATTGTTTCATCTCATTTTTTTTGTAAGATTTTGAAGTTGGTCGAAATTTCAATCCATCGTTAAAATATCTCGGCACAATGTGAAAGTGACAATGCATTATTGCTTGACCTGCAAATCTTCCATTGTTTGTAAAAATGTTATAACCATGAGGTTCAAGAGCTTCAGTAATTGCTTTTGTTACCTTCGATAAAACAATTATCAATTCTTGATTAATCTCATCTGGAATTTCATGAAATTTTTTGAAGTGACCTTTTGGAATTACTAATGTATGACCAAAGTTGATTGGATTTATATCCAAAAAAGAAATTACTCTCTCAGTTTCGTGAATTATTTCAGCGGGAGCTTCTTTACTTGCTATTTTACAGAATACACAATCACTCATATTTCATTTGAAAATTAACCAAAAGTTGAATTATTGACAATGAGGTAAAAGTAACCTTATCAGTTTTTAATGTTACTTAAAATGATAGGTTGAAATTATTAGGATGTATATTTTCGAATTTTTTTGGTGGCTGAGTAGCGAAGCGTATCGAAGCTCGGTGGTTGAGTAGCGAAGCGTATCGAAGCTCGGTGGTTGAGTAGCGAAGCGTATCGAAACCACCATGTGTTAATTCCCACTGTGGTGGTTTCGATACAACACTTGAATGTGTCTACTCAGTCACCGCACATATGTCGGTGGTCGAGTGGCAAAAGCGTATCGAAACTCGGTGGCTGAGTAGCGAAGCGTATCGAAGCCACCATGTGTTCATTCTCACTGCGGTGACTTCGATACGACACTTGAATGTGTCTACTC
>JAOAHM010000086.1 GCA_026415235.1 Ignavibacteria bacterium
TACTTTGCAATAATTATTGCAGATAAATCTCTTTTGTTTTCTCTCAAAGCTTTTTTTGGTTCATTTGCTGGTGCATTAATCTCTGGTGCTGGAATGGTTATTAATGATTATTTCGATGTCGAAGTAGATAAAATCAATCGTCCTGAAAGACCAATTCCATCAGGAAAAATTTCTAAGAATGATGCATTTACTTATTACATAATATTAAATTTGTCTGCTCTTATTCTACTTGCATATACAAATCTTTATGCAATTTTAATTGGATTAGTATCAATTGTTGTAATTTTCTTTTACAGTTATTCGTTCAAGAACAAAGGACTTTTGGGAAATTTTGTTGTTGGATTTATGACAGGACTTGCTTTTATTTTTGGTGGAGTGATTGGCAACAATATTTTTCCACTTATCTTTCCATTTCTTTTTGCTTTGCTTATAAATTTCGCAAGAGAAATTTTGAAAGATATCGAAGACGTTGAAGGTGACAGAAAAAATAATCTTAAAACTTTTCCAATTCTTTATGGTGAAAAAAGAGCTTATCAATTGGTTACAATTATAATTCTAATTACAATTTTAGTAACGATTATTCCTTATGCTGTTAATCTTTTTAATGTTTATTATTTGCTCATCATTTTATTTGGAGTTGATTTGGTTTTACTTTATGTGGTAAAGAAAATTAATTCTGCTCCATCGAAAAGTGATTTGAGAAAATTGAGTGATTTAATTAAATATGAAATGATTGTAGGATTAATTGCAATCTACATTGGTGTAAATTGAAAACATTCCAAAAAATTGAAAAAGAATTTTTTAAAAAAGGATTTGAGTTAATTGCAGGAGTTGATGAAGCAGGTCGAGGACCATTAGCTGGACCAGTTGTGGCTGCTGCTGTCGTTTTTGATACCAATATTTCAATTGACGGAATTAACGACAGTAAAAAATTATCTGAAAAAGATAGAATTGAACTGGAAAAAGAAATCAAATCAAAAGCACTTGCTTACTCAGTTCAAGTTGTCAGTGTTGAACTAATTAACCAATTGAATATTTTGAGAGCATCACTTCTTGCGATGAAAAATGCTGTCGAAGAACTTTCAATTCTGCCTCAAATTGTTTTAGTCGATGGGAATTTTCCGATAAATATTTCAATTGAGAATAAACCAATTAAAAAAGGTGATGCTAAATGTTTTTCAATTGCAGCTGCATCAATCCTTGCTAAAAATTACAGAGATAGATTGATGATTTCGTATTCTGAAATTTATCCTGAATATAAATTTCACAAAAACAAAGGTTATCCAACAAAAGAACATATAGAAGCAATTTTGAAATATGGTCCTTGCGAAATTCATCGCAAAAAATTTTTAAGAAAAATTTATGAGCGAGAATTCATCCAGCAACAAATCGAATTTTAAGAGCTTCGCTAAACTTGGCGAAGAAGTTGCTGCAAAGTTTTTAACTGAAAAAGGATATTCAATCGTAAAAAGAAATTTTGTTTTTGGTAAAGGTGAGATTGATATCATTGCAAAGGATGGAGATTGTTTAGTTTTTGTTGAAGTTAAAACTCGAAAAAATTACGACTATGGTGAACCTGAATATGCAATCACAAAATCCAAACAACGACAACTGAAAAAAATTGCCGAAGCATATTTTTATGTCAACGGAATTCAAGAACAACTTTGTCGTTTCGATGTGATTACAATTGTTGGCGAAAAGGAAGATGAGATGAAAATCAATCACATCATCAACGCATTTTATTGATGGAGGTTATATGAACGGAATTGAACTCGTTTTAATTGCTTTCATTTTGTATTTCATTGCCTATCGTTTTTATGGAAATTATTTAATCAAAAAGTTCAAGGTAAACAATCAAAATATCACTCCATCTCACTCACTTTATGATGGTGTTGATTATGTTCCTGCAAAAGCACCTGTATTGTTGGGACATCACTTCGCATCAATTGCAGGTGCTGGTCCAATTGTAGGACCTGTGATTGCTGCAGGATTTGGATGGCTTCCTGTTTATCTATGGATTGTTCTTGGTGCAATTTTCATTGGTGGTGTTCATGATTTTTCTTCAATCATTGCTTCGGTTCGTCATAAAAGTAAATCAATTGGATTTATAATTGAAACATACATTGGCTTAAATGGCAAAAGATTGTTCCTACTTTTTGCATGGGCAACTTTAATTTTAGTGATTGCAGTTTTCACAATTATTGTTTCCGATACTTTCACTCATATTCCTTCTGTTGCAACTTCGTCAATGCTCTTTATGATTTCAGCAATTATCTTTGGAATTTTGATTTATCGAGTTAAACTAAATCTTGTCATCGCAACTTTCATTGGACTAATCTTAATGGCTTTATCAATCTATCTTGGAAATTTATATCCAATTCAACTTGATAAAAATATTTGGCAACTTATTTTGTTAGCTTACATTTTTATTGCATCAATCACTCCTGTTTGGATTTTGCTTCAACCAAGAGATTATTTGAATTCTTATTTGTTATATGCAGTTCTTTTTGGTGGATTGATAGGAGTTTTCTTTACAAATCCTTCTGTCAATCTTCCTGCATTTAATACTTTTAATTTAGATAAAGTTGGATTTTTGTTTCCTGCGCTTTTTGTTACTGTTGCGTGTGGAGCAATTAGTGGATTTCATTCACTTGTAGGAAGTGGAACAACGGCTAAACAACTTAACAAAGAAACTGATGCAAGAATTGTTGGTTATGGTGGAATGTTAATCGAAGGATTGCTTGCGGTGCTTTCACTTGTTGCTGTTGCTTCTATGATTAATGATGAGTTCATTCAAATTTTAAAGTCGAAAGGTGCTGTTGCTGCTTTTTCAACTGGTGTTGCAAGATTTTTGAATTCAATTCCTTTTCTCGGAATTTCAATTGAGACTGGACAAACTTTTTCAGCTCTCGCTGTCTCCGCTTTTGCTCTTACATCTCTTGATACAGCAACAAGACTTGCTCGATACATGTTTCAGGAATTTTTTGAAATGAACATCAAAAAAGAAAAGAAAGAAAGTAAGTTAATTTTTCAGAATAGATACTTTGCCACTACAATTACTGTTTTGTTTGGGGCTGCATTAACTTTCAGTGGACAATCAATGTCCATCTGGCCTGTCTTTGGAAGTGCAAATCAATTGCTTGCTGCTCTCGCTTTGCTTGCTTTGACAGTTTATGTCGCTTATTTGAAAGAAAGTAAATCTTTCGTTTTAATTCCAATGTTGTTTATGTTCAGTGTAACTCTCACAGCTCTTGGAATGTTAATTTATACTAATTTTGTTCAAAGCAATTATGTTTTATCATTCATTTCTCTTTTGCTTTTTGGACTCGCAGTGATGTTGGGTTTAAAAGCTTATCAAGTTTTAGTTAATGGTAAGAAAGAAGTGCAAAGTATTGAAGAGTATGAAGTTGTAAATTGAAAGGAACAAAAAATTTTTCAGACAATTTAATCTTATAAAACGACGAGGAAAAAATGTTCAAAACTTTATTAATGCTGATTGGATTATTTACTTTAACTCAAAATTCAATTGCTCAATTTTCAATTGAAAAATTTCTGGACGAACCTTTCAGTTACACATACAAATCAATTCAAGCTAAATTAAAAGATAAAGACACAGAAGAGACAACAATACTTAAATTCAAATCAATTGTTTATTTCGATTATCTTGAACCTGTTTCGATTAAAGTTGGTTATCTTTTTGATGTTGACGGTACGCAAAAAGGTAAAGCAATCATGAACGGAAAAGAAAACTCAAAAGATGCAGATATTCTTTTTGAAGTTCTTTTGAGTGCGTTAGAGAAAAAATTTTCGAAAAATTATTCTAAAGCTGAACTTGGAAACATGACAATGATTAATTGGAAAGGATTGAAAGATTTATCGGTCATCTTATCAAAGCAAGAAAATAAAACAATGCTCACAATTGTTAAGAAGTAGTTTCTTCGTTTATTGCATCTGATTTAATCACATCAATTCTGCATATACTTTGATAACCACATTTTCTACAAATTTTGGTTTCATATCCTTCGATTGTGGTTAAATTAAATTTTCCGCTTTTGATTTTCTTCACAAGTTCGGCAATTGTCTTAAGAGTTGAATTTAATTCAGTAGACAAATCAGAATTTTTCACATACATCTCTCTGAATGAATTAATCTTTACGCCATCTTTTTTCTTTGGTGAAAGTTTAACAAACTCTGCATCATCAATCTTTAAATCTTTGTTAATTGATTGAAAATATTTTTCTACAAGAGTAAGATAAAGTGGAAGTTGGAAAGATATTTTTTCATCGTAATCTTTCTTGGATGGTGGCTCTCCAGTTTTGTAATCAATTACTTTGAATGTAGAATTTTCTTCGTTCACATCAATACGATCAATTTTTCCTTTGAGGACAAATTCTAAATCTTCAGTCTGTTGAGAGGCTTCAATTGATTTTTCAAACTCTGAAGGAATGTAATTAAAACTATCTTCAACTCGTTCATACTCAAGCTCTAAAAACTTATCTAAGATTGATGGAATTTTTTCAGAGCCTAAGATTATCTCCTCAGTCAAAAAGAAAAATGGATTTAATCTTTCGTAAATACTGATTATGTCTTTTGCAATTGATTTTAATTCGAGCGATAAGTTATCACGATTTGTTTTAAGTTCATCATAGAAGTTTCGATTTTCATTTTTTAGTTTGTTGAGAAATCGGTAGAGAATTTGGTGAATGATAATTCCAAATTCATTTCGTTGTATATCTTCTTCAATTTCTTCTTCAACTTTAGGCTGAATTATGTAATTGATAAAATACTTGAAAGGACATTGCGCATAGGTTTCCAATTCGGTGATTGAAAAAGGTTTGTTGCCGAAATTTGTGTAAAGTTCTTGAAGCAATTTTTCGTCAGTGATTATTCCACAATATTCTTTACCATCATCATCAATTTTGTTTTCAATTCTTTTTTGAATTCTTTGAATTGTTTCATTGACCTTAAAAATTTTCGTAACGATTTCCTGACTTTCGAATTTGAAATCAAGCAATTCATTTAGAGAAAATCTTTCGAACAATTCGCTTTCAGAAAAAACAAAAGTTTCGAGTTGTGATTTATCGAATTCATTAAGCTCGCAAATTTTTTCAAGCTCAACTAAAAAGTCGGAAACAATTTTTTCTTTTTTCTCATCTTGTTTTGGATAAGAAAGATAAAGTTCGTTTTCAAAAGCATTCAAACATTGATAGAAAAGATATCTATCCTCAAGCAATTTTTGTTTTTCGTTACGGACAAATTTTTCTTCAAGAAAGATTAATGGAGTATATCTCGAGGGAAATACACCGTTTTCAAGTCCTGGTAAAAATAAAATTGAAAAAGATAATCCTCGAATTTCATCAGGTGAAGTAACCAGAACTCCATAGCCCCATCTTTCTTTGATGTTGTATCTCGTTCCAAAAATTGCGGAAGTTATAAAATCGTAGAAGCGCTCGAAAGGAAGTGATTGAGTGTGAATGTTTAGTTTTTCGAAAGTGTAAATGAGTTCTTCAAGAATTCCTTCGAACAAATTCAATGAACGAACATCTTTTGAATATGTTACAAGATTAATATCGTTCTCAATTGGTAATTTGACTTCAAAAATTTTTTCATAAACTCTGAGCTTTGCAATAATCTCTGAAAGTTTTTCTACAAAACTTTGAGCAGTTTGATTTTTTCCAAGTGGTTCGAGCAACTCAATTAATTTGTAAAAATCCTCTTTTGCTTTTTCAAGTTTGTTAATTTCTTTTTGCTTGAATGGAGCTTCTTCGTCGCTAAGCTGTTGAAGATAACCAATCCTCTTTTCGATTGCATTCAAAATTCTTTCTTTGCCTTGAGTAATTTTAATTATCTCGAGAGCTTCTCTAAGATTTGCAATGTCAATCCCCGAAAAATCGAAGTAGGAAGAACGCAAAACATAAAACAAATCTTCGTAGAAATAATCGTTTTTAATTAAATCGAGTAAACGAACAATTGAAATTATTGGTGATGAATTTTTAAGATAAAAACGATCTGTTACATTGACTGGAATTCCATACTTATAAAAAATTTCTCTGATTAAGTTTGAATAATCTTTAATTCCCTTAATAGCAACACAAATTTGATTAAGTTGAAGTGAAGGATTTTGTTGAATTTTAAGTTTAATGATTTTTGCAATAGTTTCAATTTCATCTCTTGCATCGAAGCCAGAGAACTTGAATACATTTTTTGCTGGAATTTTTTTCTCTGAAGTTGAATTGAACAAATGTTCTTTAATTATCTGATGAAATTCTCCGTTCTTTTCGAATTGATTTGTTTCCAAATAATTGAAACCAATTCCAAGTAAGTGATTGTGAGTATCAAAAAGATTTCCGAAGACTTCTTCATTTCTATGATTGAAGTCTAATGTAAGAACCATTTCAATTGAATTAATTTTTGAAAGTGCTTCGATAAGTTTTAGTTCAGGTTTGGTGAATTCATTAAATCCTGTGATTAAAAGATAATCCGCATCAGGAAAAACATTTCTAAAAGCACTCTCAATTTCTTCTTGCTTAAGTTGATTAATTGAAAGATAAACATCTCCAACTTCGTATAACTTTAGTTCAATTAGTAGTGATTGATATTCGTTGTAAATCAAACTGATGTCTTCTGCTTTAATTCGATTGTATCCTTCGAGCTGGTCAAGTTCTTTTTCAAAATTTTGATTTGATATGCCCAGCTCTTTTAGTCTTGTTATTACAGCAATGATTAAATCCACCAAGCCATTAGAAACATATTTTCCTTTAGTTGAAAAAAACTTGAAATCTCCTTCGGATAAAATTTTTTTGATTAAGAAATATTGAAGTGAAGAAGAAATTTTTTGATAGTTAGAAAATCGGCTTTTAAAAATTTCTTCGGCTAAATCACCAATGGTGAACAAATTCAATTTTGGTGTAGCTTTGTTTGGTGCAAGTTCAATCAACTCACGAATTAAATATCTAACTTTTCGTCGAGTTGGGACAACATAAATGAAAGAAGAAAATTTTCCTTCCCGAATTCTTCTCTGGACTTCCTCGAAGGGATTTATTTCTTGTGAAATTTTTTTTGAATAGAGATACATAATATTTACCTGTTTAAGCTAAGTTTTATCTAAGAATGAGAAACTTAATTGAAAAATTTTCTGAAATCATAACTATATGAGTTAGAACTATTATCAATTTAATTTTTTTGATACCCGCTTGCTCAGGTATGACATTATAGATTAACTCACATTTTACTGTCATTCCTGCTAAAGCTTCTCCTTATTGTCATTCCTGCGGAAGCAGGAATCTATTTTCAACGCACTTTCTTGGATACCTGCTTTCGCAGGTGTGACACTCAATACCACTTCGTCATTCCTGCGAAAGCAGGAATCCATTCTCAACATATTTTCTGGATACCTGCTTGCGCAGGTATGACAT
>JAOAHM010000070.1 GCA_026415235.1 Ignavibacteria bacterium
TATTTTTACTTTCGTGTGGAGACGGGTTGGTTTCAATTAATTTCCAAACCTGAGTTCTTCCTGCCGATGTTAGTAATCTATTTTTATTGGTTCTTTATTTTTCTTTTTGTGGGAATGTATCGGACTTGGTTTGCATCGTCAAGATTCGATGAACTAACTACTTTGTTTAAAACTTCTTTTGTAGGTGTAATGATTTTATTCTTTCTAATTTTTATTGATGATATTTCTTATCAACAAAGTTCAGCTCAAAGGTATTTAATTTTTATTTATTGGGGAATTTTTTTGTTGTTTGTTGGTTCAGGAAGAATTTTTGTTCGGAGCTTACAAAGGCAATTATTGTTAAAAGGTATTGGCAGAAGAAACACAATCATCATCGGATTTAATGATAAAGCGAAAGAGATTTTTGAAGAAGTCAATCGTGCAAAGGCTCTTGGTTTAGATGTTGTAGGTTTTGTTTTGGTGAATGAAAATACCGCTGCTCAAAATTCAAATGGTAAAATTTTAGGTTCAATCAATGAAATTCAAGATATTGTTAACAAGTATGATGTTAAAGAAGTAATAATTGCTTTAGATAAACACGAACACGATTTAATGCTCGATGTTATCGCAAAATGTGATTTCAATGACTTGAATATCAAAATCGTTCCTGATCTTTATGAAATAATTAGTGGGCAAGCACGAACAAATCAACTGTATGGAATTCCACTTATCGAAATTAATCCGCAACTCATGCCTGCTTGGGAGAGGAAAATTAAGAGATTGATGGATATTGTATTTTCGTTAATAATATTAATTCTCACTTTACCAATTACATTACTCGTAGCCTTGGCAATTAAGTTGGATTCAGAAGGTCCTGTTTTTTTCAAACAAATTCGAGTTGGTAAGGATGGAAAAGAGTTTAAGATTTATAAATTTCGTTCAATGATAAAAGATGCTGAAAAACACACTGGACCAATTTGGTCAACAAAAGACGATCCAAGAATAACTCGTGTAGGTAAGATAATTCGAAAATTCAGACTTGATGAAATTCCGCAATTCATAAATGTCCTTCGTGGTGAAATGAGTTTAGTTGGACCAAGACCAGAACGACCTTATTTTGTTGAGAAGTTATCTCAAGAGATTCCACTATATAAACGAAGACTAAAAGTTAAACCTGGAATTACAGGTTGGGCACAAGTGAAACATAAATATGATGAATCAATTGAGGATGTGAAGAAAAAATTGCAATATGATTTGTATTACATAGAAAACATTTCACTGCGAATGGATTTAAAGATTTTATTTAGAACAATCTTTGTTGTTCTCTTCGGTAAAGGTCATTACGAAAATTGATTTTTTATAATTAAAAATTGAAGAATTACTAATCGAGGTTAGCTCATTTTTTTGAAAAAAATTTTATCAATCAATAATGAAAAATTATAACTAACGAAAGGAAATTTTATGAATATTCAAATGGTCGATTTGAAGAGACAGTATTCAAAGATTAAATCACAAATTGATAATGCCATTCATGAAGTGATAGACTCTACACAATTTATCCTTGGTAAAAAAGTTCAAGAGTTTGAACAAAATGCTGCAAATTATTTGGGAGTGAAGTATGCAGTTGGTGTAGCAAATGGAACCGATGCCTTGCAAATTGCTTTAATGGCAATTGGTCTTGGAAAAGATGATGAAGTAATCACTACACCATTCACTTTTGTTGCAACAACTGAAGCAATAGTGATGTTAGGTGCGAAACCAGTTTATGTTGATATCGATCCAGTTACTTACAATCTTAATCCAAATCAAATTGAAGAAAAAATCACATCAAGAACAAAAGCAATTTTACCAGTACATCTTTATGGAAATCCAGCTGAGATGGATGAGATTTTATCAATTGCAAAGAAATATAATTTATTTGTAATTGAAGATTCGGCTCAAGCATTTGGTGCAATTTACAAAGGGAAAAAAGTTTGTTCATTTGGTGATATTGCATGCATTAGTTTTTTCCCGAGTAAAAATCTTGGTTGTTATGGTGATGGTGGAATGGTTGTAACTAATAATGATGAACTTCATGAAAAAGTTAGAATGATTGCATCGCATGGTTCGAAAGTGAGATATGTTCACGAAATCTTGGGAATGAACTCAAGGCTGGATGCAATTCAAGCTGCTATATTAAATGTAAAATTAAATTACATTGATGAATGGAACGATAGAAGAAATTACTTTGCTAAGCTTTACACAGAAAAATTATCTTCAATAGAAAATGTCAAGACACCAACTCAAAAAGATTATGTGAAACATATTTATCATCAATATACAATTCGTGTTGAAAGAAGAGACGAATTACAAAAATTTTTATCGAGCAAAAATATTCCTACGGCAATTCACTATCCGATACCTTTGCATCTCCAACCAGCATTTAGAGGATTTGCGGAAGAAGGTTCATTACCAGAATCAGAAAAAGCTGCAAAACAAGTAATTTCACTTCCTATGCATCCAGATTTATTAGAAGAAGAAATTGAATTCATCACAAATTCAATCAAGGAATTTTATTCATAATGAATAATGCAATTGTAATTATTCCGACATACAATGAAAAAGAAAATATAAGCAGATTGATTCCAGACATCATTGAAAAAACAAAGGGCAAAGTTGACATTTTGATTATTGATGACAATTCACCTGATGGTACTGCCGATGTTGTTAGAGAATTTCAAGAACAATATAATAATATATTTTTGATGACAAGACCAAAAAAGATGGGACTTGGTACTGCTTATGTTGAAGGTTTTCAGTTCGCTTTAAAAAATGGATATGATTACATTTTACAAATGGATGCAGATTATTCTCATGAACCGAAAGAGATAAAAAATTTTCTCAAACATATAAAGAATTGTGATTTAGTTATTGGTTCAAGATACAAAGGTGGTGTAAGGGTTTTAAACTGGCCTCTTAGTAGATTATTCTTAAGTGTCTTTGCGAATTTGTATACTAAGATTATTACTGGAATGCCAATTTATGATGCAACTGGTGGATTTAAATGTTTTAGAAGAGAAGTTCTGGAAGCAATTGATTTATCGAAGATTCGCTCAAATGGTTATGCATTTCAAATCGAAATGAATTTCAAAGCTTTTATAAAAAAATTTAGAATTTGTGAGATACCTATCATATTTACTGACCGTTATCAAGGTCAATCAAAAATGAGTAAGAAGATAATTTTCGAAGCTGCCTTTATGGTCTGGAAATTAAGAATACTCAGTTTACTTAAGATTTTGAGATAGTATGGTAGAATTATCAATCATCATTGTTAATTACAATGTAAAGGCATTTCTTCAGAATTGTTTGCTCTCGATACTTAAAGCTACTGAAAAAATTTCATCCGAGATTATTGTAGTAGATAATGCATCGGACGATGGAAGTGTAGAAATAGTTAAGAAAAATTTTCCAAATGTAAAACTTATAGAGTCTAAAGAAAATCTTGGTTTTAGTAGAGCGAACAATATTGGTTTAAAAATTTCACAGGGCAAGTATATCTGTTTAATAAATCCTGATACAATTGTTGAAGAGAATACTTTCGAAGAAATGATACAATTTATGGAGAGAAATCCTGAAGTTGGTTTGGCTGGATGTAAAATCTTAAATCCTGATGGAACATTTCAACTTGCGTGTAGACGAAGTTTCCCAACGCCATGGGTTGCTTTCACAAAGATAATTGGATTGAGTAAAGTTTTCCCTAAATCAAAACTATTTGCAAAGTATAATTTAACTTATTTGGACGAAAACAAATCATACGAAGTTGATGCAGTTAGCGGTTCTTTTATGTTTTTTAGAAGAGAAGTTTATGAGAAAATTGGTGGATTAGACGAAACATTCTTCATGTATGGTGAAGACCTTGATTATTGTTATCGAGTTAAGAAAGCTGGTTACAAAGTTTATTATGTTCATTCAACAAAAATCATTCACTTCAAAGGAGAAAGTACAAAGAGAAGTAATATTGATGAGTTGAAACACTTCTATGATGCGATGAGACTTTTTGTTAAAAAACATTTTGCTGGAAGTTGGATTATTGAAATGTTGCTTCAACTGGCAATTAACGGAAGAAGTTTGCTTGCTTTTATTGGAAAGAGATGGTTAATACTCTTTGCTATGATAGTTGATTTTATTCTGTATAATCTTTCTGTAGTAGTTGCTGAAATGTTTTATATTAAGTTGACGGGTTTCAGTGGATTTCCAGATTATGCGTATCCGATTGTGTTTATTGTTCCTGCTGGAAGTTTCATCTTAATTGCATACTTACTTGGTTCCTATGAAATTAAAAACTTACCAATTGCAAAACTGTATCTTTCAATTTTTGTTAGTTTCTTATTTACAAGTTCACTTACTTATTTCTTCAAAGACTATGCTTTTAGTCGAGCGATTTTATTGATTACATATCTTTTACTCTTTTTTGCACTTCCTGCTTGGCGAGTTTTCATTAAAATATTTTTTAAATATCCACGAGATTCAAGGCAATCGTTATTTGAGTCAAATACTTTAATTGTAGGAACAAACGAATCGGCTGCAGAACTTATAACTCGTTTGAGAAAAAGTTATAATTTTTATTATGATGTTGTTGGATTAATTGATATTGATAGAAAAAGAATTGGCGAAAAGATTAATGATGTTGAAATTATTGGAAGTATTGATACACTTGGAAAAATAATCAGAGATAAAGGTATAACGGAAGTAATTTTTGCTTCTGACTTTTTGCCTTATAATCAAATTCTCTCAATCGTTTCGGCTAATCAAAATCAAAATGTTCACTTTCATTTAGCAGATAAGAATTATGATTTCATTATCAGCAAGAAAGATGTTTTGGAATTGAACGAGCTACCATTAATTCAAATTGAGTATAATATTTCAATGCCAGTTCATAGAATTGTAAAGAGAACATTTGATTTAATTCTCGCAATAATTTTACTTTTCACATTGTATCCAATTTTTTTAATTCGTTATTTAGTTTCTAAGAAGTGGAATAATTTGTTATATTTATTCAAAGTCATAAGTGGAAAATATAGTTTTGTTGGGAGGCAAATCGGAAGTAGAGAGTCGAACATTTATTTAGGTAAAGAAGGATTAACAGGAATTGTTCAAATAAATGAGAATAAAAATCTTACTGAAGAAGAAATCGAACGTTTAAATATCTATTACGCAAAAAATCAGAATATTTGGCTTGATATTGAAATTTTGATAAAGACAATTCAAAACTTTTTAAGGAGATAATATGCCAAGAACAATTTTAGATTTTGAAAAACCGATTATAGAACTTGAACAAAAAATAGCAGAGATGAAAAAGCTCTCTGAAACGCTTGATATAGAAGATGAAATAAAAAGTTTAGAAGAAAAAGTTCAACAATTGCAAGATCAGATTTATAATAATTTGAGTAGATGGCAAATTGTTCAGATTGCTCGTCATCCCGAAAGACCTTACACATTAGATTACATTCAGAAGATGACTACTGATTTTATCGAACTTCACGGTGATAGATGCTTTGGTGACGATAAAGCTTTAGTTGGTGGATTTGCAAAGTTAAATGGTGAAACAGTGATGATGATTGGTCAACAAAAAGGTAGAGATACAAAATCAAATCTTTACAGAAATTTTGGAATGATGAATCCCGAAGGATATCGTAAAGCATTGAGACTGATGAAGCTTGCAGAAAAATTTGGAAAACCAGTGATTACATTTTTAGATACTCCAGGTGCTTATCCAGGTATCGAAGCTGAAGAGAGAGGACAAGCAGAAGCAATTGCAAGAAATCTATTTGAAATGTCTAAGCTTCGTGTTCCAATAATTGTTGTGATAATTGGAGAAGGTGCTTCGGGTGGTGCATTGGGAATCGGTATTGGTGATAGAATTTTGATGCTTGAGTATTGTTGGTATTCAGTTATCTCACCAGAATCGTGTTCAAGTATCTTATGGAGGAGCTGGGATTACAAAGAGCAAGCTGCTGAAGCTTTGAAACTTACTGCAAAAGATTTAATTCAATTCAAAATCATTGATAGAATTGTTCCTGAACCTCGAGGAGGAGCTCATCGTAATCCAGAGCAAGCAGCAATTATTCTCAAAGAGGTTCTAATTGATGAGTTAAATAAATTAAAGAAAATTAAAATTGATAAACTCATCGAAATGAGAGTAGAAAAATTCTTAAATATGGGAGTATACATAGAATAATGTTATTTCTAATTTCAATTTTACTTCTCCTAATTGCAGGCATTACTATTTATTTTATCGTCGATACAAAAAAAACACAGACAGTTGAGAATCCACCGTATGTACCTGAATTTCAAGATGAGCAACTTCAAAAGAAGATGTTGCGAGAAGCACAAATTTGCACTGAGTCGGTGATGACGACTTTCGATAAAATGCTTGATTATTCTGCAGAAAGCATTAGAATTTTAGATCAGGTAATCAATGAATTGTACAAGAAAAAAAATTTAAGTCAAGGTTCACTTGACCGTTTAATAGTTACATTTGGTGCATATTTTGGACAAACATTTTTGAATAATCAAAGTGGAATGTGGTTTCAACACCCTAATTTCAATTTACCTACAATTTTTTCTCCAAAAGCACTATTCGAATTTTCTCCCTTTGAAATCATAAAACAAAAATTTCAGTATATCGAGAAATTTGACCTTTACATTGCATATCAAGATTTAGTAAGACAATACATTAAGAAATTAAATGAAATTCGTTCATAAAACTTATCTTCGTCCTCGTTACGCAGATACTGATCAGATGGGCATTATCCATCACGCTAAGTATTTTGAGTATTTTGAAATTGCCCGAACCGAATTTCTTAGGAGCCTTGGATTACCTTACGCAGAACTTGAAAATGAAGGATATCTATTACCATTAACTGACTGCTACGCAAAATTTATTAAACCAATTAAGTACGATGAGTTAATTAGAATTGAAACAACTTTTGAAAACTTTTCTGGAGCACGAATTCATCTTTCCTATAAAATATTCAACGACGAAACAAATGAATTATTATCTGAAGGATTTACTAAACATTCGTGGGTAAAAAAGAATAATCTTAAACCAACCAAACCACCACTCAAATTTTTAGAAGCATTAAAAACAAAATGAATTTCAACACTAATTATCTCAGAAAAATTATTGAGCTTGCTATAGAAGAAGATATTGGAAGTGGAGATATTACAACTCAAGCTATTTTCAAAAATTATAAAAAAGTAAGAGGCGACTTACTTTGTAAAGAAGATGGAATTATAGCAGGGCTTGGAGTGATAAATTATTTTACAAAGAATTTTATGAACGGTGTAGAATTTTTTTCTGATTATTCAGATGGAAATGAAATTAGTGCTGGTCAATTTATTGGAAGTTTTATTGGTGATGTTCGGGAAATTTTAAAGTATGAAAGAATAATTCTAAACTTTGTTCAAAGAATGAGTGGAGTTGCAACTTTAACAAATAAGTTTGTTCAAAATGTTAAAGGAACGAAAGCAAAAATTTTAGATACGAGAAAAACAATTCCTGGTTTGCGGTTTCTTGATAAATTAGCAGTCAAGATTGGCGGTGGTGAGAATCATCGGTTCGGACTTTATGATATGTTTTTAATAAAGGATAATCACATTTTTGCTGCTGGAGGAATAAAAGAAGCCATTAATTTGTGCAAGGAATTCAATGAAAAGTTGAAGCATAAATTAAAGATAGAAATTGAAGTGAAGAATTTGTTAGAGTTGAAAGAAGCAATTGAGAATGGTGTTGATAGAGTTATGCTTGATAATTTTTCGATTGAATCAATTAAAGATGCGGTGAAACTTGTAAATGGTAAAGTTGAAATCGAAGTTTCTGGTGGTGTGAATTTAGAAACTGTTAGAGAAATTGCTGAGTGTGGAGTGGATTATATTTCGATTGGTGCGTTAACTCATTCAGCTAAAGCTTTGGATATTTCCCTTGAGATTATTGAATAGTCCGATAAGATATGTTACCTTCATACATTTCTGAGCTTAGCTTTCAAGAATTGAAAGAGCGCAGAGATAAACTTTATGAATTGCTCGAAGCTTGTCGTTTATGTCCTAATGAATGTGGGGTTGATAGAAAAGTAAATGATAATGGAATTTGTCGAAGTGGTTATCTACCGATTGTTTCAAGTTACTTTCCGCATTTTGGTGAAGAACCACCATTGGTAGGTAGATTTGGTTCAGGCACAGTATTTTTTTCGAATTGTAATTTAGATTGCAAGTTCTGTCAAAACTATGATATTAGTCATTATGGAATTGGCAAAGAAATTTCGGTTGATGAACTTGCTTCAATAATGCTCTATCTTCAGAATCGTGGTTGTCATAATATAAATTTTGTAACTCCCACACACTTTACACCTCAAATTGTTGATGCTTTGATAATTGCTCGAGAGAGAGGATTAGAAATTCCTTTAGTTTATAATTGTGGTGGATATGAATCAGTTGAAACTTTGAAATTACTCGATAAGATAATTGACATTTATATGCCCGATATAAAATACTCATCAAATGAGAATGCATTGAAATATTCTGGCGTTACAAATTATTGGGATGTAGTTCAAAGTGCATTAAAAGAAATGCATAAGCAAGTTGGTGATTTAGTAATAAACAAATCGGGTATTGCAAAACGAGGATTATTGATTAGACATTTGGTCTTACCAAACGATATTGCCGGTTCAAAAAAAGTACTTAATTTTATTGCCAATGAAATTTCGAAGAATTCTTATGTCAATATTATGGATCAATATCATCCAGCTTATCTTGCACGTACTTTTACTGAATTAAATCGTCCGATTACTAATTCTGAATATGAAGAAGTTTTATCTTACGCAAAGGAAATTGGTCTAAATCGTGGCTTTCTGTAAAGCTAAATTTGAAGAAATGGTAAGTTAATTCGAGATGAGAGATAATTATTTTGAAACTATTAAATATTTATTTAATAACACACCAAAATTTCTTTAAATAAATTAAATTACAGTTAAAGGGAGAAAATTTTTTGAAATCTGACCTTCGACAGCTTGGAAAAGAAACAGCAATTTATGGCATTTCAACTATCCTGAGTAGGTTCTTGAACTTTCTCTTAGTTCCATTTTACACAAATGTATTTACTCAAGCTGAATATGGAATTATTACGAATGTCTATGCATATATCGCATTTTTCTACATCATTTATTTGTACGGAATGGAATCGGCTTATTTCAAATTTGCTTCATCAAAAGAGTTAGGTAATGAGACTGAAACATTTAGCACAGCGTTTAATTCTGTATTTATCACATCACTAATTTTTTCGAGCATAATTTCTTTACTCAAAAATCCAATTTCATCATTGTTCAGTCTTACTGAAGAGCATGAAATTATTGTTAATCTTGTTGCAGGTATACTATTCTTTGATGCAATATCAAATATAATTTTTGCGAGGCTAAGATTTCACAACAAAGCTATGAAGTTCGCTACTTTCAAGACGATAAACATAGTATTCACTGTTTTGTTGAACATTGTGTTAATCCTAAAATTAAATTTTAGAATGGAAGGAGTTTTTATATCAAATATTGTTGCTTCATTTTTAACATTTATTTTAATTATACCTGACTTGATAAAATCTTATAAGTTGAAAATTGATAGAAGAATTTTAATAGGATTACTAAAGTTCGGATTGCCTTTTATACCTTCTGGTTTTGCAGCCATGGTAACAAATGTAATTGATAGACCCATTTTGTTAGCTTTAACTGATGCAAGTACTGTTGGAATTTATCAAGCTAACTACAAACTTGGTATATTCATGATGTTATATGTATCGATGTTTCAGTATGCCTGGCAACCATTCTATTTAAAGAAAGCAAAAGAACAAAATGCTAAAGAATTATTTGCAAGGGTCTTTACATATTTTACAATTTTTGGTTTAACAATTTTCGTGTTTTTAACTTTATTTATTGAAGATATAATTAGGATTAGAGTATTTGGATATTATTTAATTGGAAAAAATTTCTGGAGTGGAGTTTATATCGTACCAATTGTTCTTTTAGGTTATTTGTTTAATGGATTTTATATAAATTTTGTCGCTGGATTACAGATTGAAAAGAAAACACAATACTTACCATTTGTAACTGGACTTGGTGCAATTGTGAATTTAGTTGCAAATTTTTTGTTAATACCTTTTCTTGGAATGCTTGGAGCTGCTTATGCAACTTTAGTTGCTTATTTATCAATGGCAGTTTATCAATATAAACTCTCACAAAAGTTTTATGAAATTAAGTACGAATGGAGAAAAGTTTTACAGACAAGCGGAATTTCAATTTCAATTTTATTGACTTATTACATTTTGAAAACTTTATTAATTGATTATTTAATTTATGTGAAGATTTTACTTTTTGTGATTTTTCTAATTCTTTTAAAGCTCTCGGGTTTAATTGAATTTCGTGGTTTATTTGATTTAAAAGTGAAAGAATAATACTTCGAATTTTTTCAGACAATCATCATTTGTCTTTGTTGAAATAATCATAAATCATCCTTGCAGCTTTGGCTACTGCATTTTCAGCTTTGTTATCATGTGTCCACCTTGTATCGTTACTTTGATCTGCAAAAACTGAGATTATGAAATCACACTTTGGTGAATAAACAATTCCAACATCAATTCTTGATTTATCAACCGCTCCTGTTTTATTTGCGACAATAATCTTTTCATCTTTTTTTAGTTCGTAATAAGGAAGAAGTTTTCTTATCATTGACTCGTCTTGTTGATTTTTCATGATAGAAATAATCCAATTTGAATAAAAGCTATCTATCACTTGATTATAATATATCTTTTCGAGTAATAAACTCATCTCACGCGGTGAAGAATATCCAAGCCCAAATCGTTTTGCTTCAGGAGTGTTTTTCTTTGTTGCATATGAAAATACTTTATTTAATAGTTTAGTATTGTACAACCCATATTGAACCATAGTTGAATTTACAAATTCTAATTTTTCATCATGTGTTTCACCTAATTGGTCAATAATGGCATTTGTTGCTGTATTATCGGAGAGAATAATCATTAGAGTTGCAGCATCAATTAATTTAATGTTTATGTCTCCTTCAAAGAATTGCAACACTCCAGCTCCACCAACTTTTGATGTATCTTTTATGGTTGTGTAACTAAAAGGATTCAACTCCCCATTTTTACATTTTGTGAAAAATGCTATTAAGATTGGTAATTTAATTACACTCGCAGTTGGAAATAAACTATCAGCGTTGATAGAAATTATTTCTCCCGTTTTAAGATTTTTAGCAAACACTCCAATTGTTCCTGAATATTCTTCAGATAATTGAGCTAATTTTTTTTCCAAATAAATTTTTTCATTTACTTTTTGAGAAGTAGATGAATTAAACTTCGTAGTTGAACAAGATATTAAAATCAGAAATAAAAATAATAGAGAAAAAATTTTTTTCATGATAAACTCACATTTTTTGAAAAGTTAATTAAAAATTCTTTAAGTTTCTATTGAAAATCTTAATTAAACAAAATTTATAAAAATTATTTTTGTTTTATTATTGACATTAAAAAATAAAATTTATAAAATAGAAAAAAGATTTAAGAAAGAATGAAAATATATACATGTTTTGTGGGGCTTCGTTAGTTATGATTTGGTTCATTATGAATGTAATTTTCAAAAGCAAATAATAATTAATCATTTAAAAAAATCATTCAGGAGGATTTGATGAGAGTAAAATTATACTTCTTATCAGTCGTAATTTTTTTGTTCCTAACTTCTTTTCTTTATTCACAAGATGAAGAGAGGTGGAGTAAACCAAAATTAAGATTAGAACCGGTTCAGGGAGCTAATCAAGAAGAAATTAAAATTGATTTAAATGTTCTTCAACAAGAATTACAGAAAATCCATCCGATTAGGACAATTACGAAAGATAAAACATATACAGTCTATCCAAACATTAGAGTTTGGCCTAATGCAGGCATGACTCAGTCAGAAGTGCATATCGCTCACAATCCTAATAATCCAAATATATTATTAGGAGGATCGAACGCTGCTAATAATTCCTCAACGGTCACTTATGTAAATCAAGGTGTATATGTAACTACAAATGGTGGCCAAACTTGGTTTGGAACTGACTCGCTTCCAGGAATTCCTTCAGGGTTCTACCGTTCTGATCCAGTTGTTGCATTTGACCATTTAGGAAACATGTATTTCAATACTCTTGAATATAGTTCTACAGCAGGTGACCTTGTTACATTAAAATCTACTAACAATGGTTTAACATGGCCAATCAAAGTTGCGGTTCCGAACCCAGGTATTGATGAAGATAAGAATTGGATTGCTATAGATGTCAATCCATCCTCACCATATCGAGGTTATATTTACACTGCTTACACTGAATTTCAAACAACAGATCCAAATTATAGAAGATTGGAGTTCTCTCGCTCAACTGATGGTGGTTTGACTTTTTCAGCTCCAATCAATATGAGTGGAACTGCTGGCTATTTACATCAAGGAGTAAACTTAGCTGTTGGTACCAATGGTGATGTAGTTGCAGCTTTTACTCATTATCCAACAAGTACTTTAACAACCTCTCATGTTGCATTTGCAAGGTCAACTGATGGTGGATTAACTTGGACGCAACAACTTGTAGTTCAAAACATAAATGATATTAGAGGTAACCTTACAAAAGGTGGTAATACAATTCGTGTTAATTCGTTCCCATATATTGCGGTAGACCACAGCAATGGACCGAGAAGAGGTTGGATTTACATTACATATGCAGCTCGTCCAGCAACTGGACAACCACCAGATGTATATTTGGTAAGATCAACTAACTTTGGTCAAACTTGGTCAACTCCTATTAAAGTAAATTCAGAGCCTGCAAATCGTGACCAATGGTTCCCAGCAATAGCAGTTGATCCTGCAGATGGATCAGTAAATATTGTTTATTATGATAGTAGAAATTATCCAAATAATGACTCAACAGAAGTTTATCTCTCAAGGTCTTTAGATGGTGGCGTTACTTGGGAAGATATAAAAGTTTCAGATCGTGCATTTTTACCAAGAGCTATCGCTGGTCTTGCTACTGGTTATATGGGTGATTACATTGGTATAACTGCAAGAAATGGAGTTGTTTGGCCATTCTGGAATGACAATAGATTAGGATATCATCAAGCATATACGGCAAAAGTATTTTTCATTCAAATCAATCACACCAAACTTCCGAATACAGAAAATCTCAATGGACCATATACAGTTCGAGCGAAGATAACTGGAAGTGTTGGAATTCAAGAAGCTAAAGTTTTCTGGAGAAGAGGTACAACAGGGGCATTTGATTCATTATTAATGACAAGAGTTGCAGCAGATAGTTTTGTTGCAAACATTCCAGGAAATGGGCTACCTGCGATCTATCAATATTACATTTATGCAAGAGATAGTGTAGGAAGTTTTGCAACACTACCAGGTGGAGCACCGCAAGACATTTTCCAATTTGAAGCTGCAGCTGATAACCAACCACCAGTAATAACTCATACTGTATTAGGAAATCAATATCGAGAATTATGGCCTCCACAAGTAACTGCTACAGTTACGGATAATATAGGTGTTGACTCAGTATGGGTTGTATTTAAGGTAAACACACCTGGTACACTTAGACAGTTTAGACTTAATCCTCAAGGTAACAATCAGTATGCTGGTAGCTTTAACATTAGCTCAAGTCAGTTGAATGTTGGGGATACAATCTATTACAGAATCATCGCAAAGGATTTAGCAACAAATCCTAATTTTGGTTATCATCCGAGCTCGACAGGATTTAATAGCTTCAGAATCATACCAGATACTGAATTCCCTGTAATTAATCATACAGCTCTAAGGGATCAACCTTTTATTAGATGGCCTGCTGTAATTAGAACAAATGTAACTGATAACATCGGTGTTGATAGTGTATGGGTTGAATGGTATAAAAATACACCAGCAAATCCAAGAAGATTTAATTTAGTAAACTTAGGAAATAATAATTGGGAAGCTCCATTCAATTCAGATACATCTCAAGTTGCAATTGGAGATTCAATCTTTTATAGAGTTGTAGCAAGAGACATTTCATTGAGTCAAAATATCACTTACTTACCAACTTCTGGTTATTATAAATTTAGAATAATTCAAACACGTGGACTTGTGTTGGTAATTGATGATGATGTAAGTGAACTTGAAAGAATAAGTCCTGAGAAGGGACAATTCAAAGCAGATTTAACTGCACCATTAGGAGCCTCGGCAAATCTATTTAAAGCAACTTTAGATAGCCTTGGTTACCTTGCAGATCTTGTAACATTTGCGAATTTCGATACAAGTCAGGTTTATAATTATGATATTGTAATTTTGAGTGCTGGTGCTAAAACATCATCAATATTTAATGATCAAGGTAAACGAGATGCTATTAGAAGATTTGCAGCTCTTGATGGTAAAAAGACCTGGGTTGAGGGTGGTGAAGTCGGTTACTTCTTCCGTTCAACTGGAACTAATGATCAATTATTCAGACAACAAGTTTTATTTACTGATACATGGGTAAGTGATGCAACAACAGCAACATTAGTCCATAAGTTACCAACTCATCCAATTAATACAACGCCTAATGCTATTCCGAATAATGTTGCATTCACTGGAACTGGAATTGGTGTAAGGGATGCTATGAGAGTATTATCTGGTGCAAGAGTTTATCCTGTGAGTGCCTGGTCAAGTCATCCAGATAGTGGTGGTGTAATTGTACGAGATAAAACTCCAAATCCAACCAGTGCTGATAATATATTCTTTACTTTCAACATTGCAGCAATTACTGATCAATCTATTGCAAGAAGGTTAATTGAGAATACAGCTGAATATTTAATGGCCCGTGAACAAGCACCATTAGGAAGAATTTCTGGAACAGTAACACTTCAGGGTGCAACTAATCATGGTGGTGTGACAGTTGTATTAACAGGAACAGCAAACAAAACAACAGTTACAGCTGCTAATGGTTCTTATTCATTTGACTCTCTGTATAATGGACCATATCGAGTTACAGTAAATGCACCTGCTAACTGGTTCCCATATACTCAGTTCAAGGATACTTCAATTACTTCAGCTAATCATGTTTCTGGAATTAATTTCACTTTTGTACCTTTAGTTAAGGGAACTATTAGCGGTCAGGTTCTATTACAAGGTCAGACAAATCATAGTGGAATTTTAGTACAAGTAATAAATCAACCTGGAAAAGAAGCTTTGACTAATGCAAGTGGTAATTATCAAATTACCGATGTTAATCCAGGACAAGTTATTGTAAGATTCTCTAAACAAGGTTATGGTAGTCAAACAAGAGATACAGTATTAGCTAATGGTGGTTCGCTTGTTTTGAATACAACTTTAACTCCTTCATTAGGGAATGTTTTGATTATTGATGACGATGTCGCTGAAAAAGATAGAATAAATCCAGAAAAACCAGGTGAAGTAGATTTAACAACACCACTTGGTGCTTCAGCAACATTATTTAAGAGTGTCTTAGACTCATTAGGTTACAATACAACATTAGTTTCTTTTGCTTCATTAGATACAAGTACATTAAACAATTATGAACTTGTAATCCTTTCTACAGGTTCAAAATCGACTAATATCTTTAATGATGCTGGAAAACGAGCTGCTATTAGAAGATATGCAACAACTGTTGGTAAAACATTAGTTGAAGGTGGAGAAGTAGGTTACTTCTTCCGTTCGACAAGTACAACAGCAGACTCGATGTTTAGAAAAGAAGTATTGCATACAGGTGCATGGGTAAGTGACGCTACTACTTCAACATTAAGAAAAAGAATTGCAGACCATCCTATTTGGAATGTTCCAAATTTATTACCAGATAATATTGCATTCACAGGTACTTCAATTTATACAAGAGATGCAATGCGAGTTGACCCAGCTCCAAAGCGTGTTTATCATGCAGGAACATATAGTGCCTTCCCAGACAGTGGTTCCATTGTAGTGCATGATAAAAATGCAAATCCAGCAAGTGCCGATAACATATTCTTTACCTTCAATATTGCTCAAATTACTGATCAATCTTTAGCTAGGAGATTAATAGAGAACACAGTTAAATATCTTTTCAATGTCGAAACCGCGCCATTAGGAAGAATTTCAGGAACTGTTACTTTGCAAGGTGCTCCGAATAGTGGCGGTGTTGAAGTAAGATTAAGTGGTACAGTTAGCAAAGTTACTTATACAGCACCAAATGGAGCATATAGTTTTGACTCATTGTATGCTGGACCATACAGAATAACAGCGATTGCACCAACTGGATGGTTCCCATATCAACAAGTTGTTGATACTACTGTTAGTGCTGGTCAGCAAATTAGTAACATTAATTTCACGTTTGTACCTTTAGTGACTGGTACTATAAGTGGTCAAGTGCAATTGCAAGGTCAAACAAACCATTCAGGTGTTGAAGTACGAGTACTTAATCAGCCAGATAAAGTTACAACTACAAATGCTGCTGGAAACTATACCTTAACAGGAGTCAATCCTGGAAACTTGACAGTCCAATTCAAAAAACAAGGATTTAAGACAACGAGACGAGATGTTGTCTTACCAAATGGTGGAAGCGTCACGGTTAATGTTACAATGCCAGTGACCTTAGGTAATATTCTTGTAATTGATGATGATGTATCTTATGAGGGTAGAGTATCAAATGAGAAAAACGGTACTTTTGATTTGACAAGCCCATTAGGAGCTTCAGCTAATCTATTTAAGGCGACCTTAGACTCTTTAGGATATAACGCTGACTTAGTTTCATTCAATAATCTTGATACTACAATATTAATGGATTATGATTTACTACTGCTTACAGCAGGACCAAAGACAGGAGTACAATTCAATAATCAAGCATTAAGAGATGCTATTAGAAAATTCGCAAACACTCCTGGAAAGAAAACATGGGTAGAAGGTGGTGAAGTTGGTTATGCTTATCGTTCAACTGGTACTAATGATCAATTATTCCGTCAACAAGTATTGTTTACTAACACATGGATAAGTGATGTTACTAGTGGTTTGTTAAACAAGAGAATCGCATCACATCCAATTAACTCCAACCCGAACTTAATACCAGATAATTTAGCATTCGCTGGTACAGGTATTGGTGAAAGAGATGCAATGACAGTCATGCCTGGTGCTAGAGTTTATCCAGTTAGTGCTTGGTCAACATTACCAGATAGTGGTGGTATTATCGTAAATGATAAGAATGCAAATCCATTAAGTGCTGATAATGTGTTCTTCACATTTAACATAGCTGGAATGACCGATCAATCTTCTGCTAAGAAATTGATTGAAAATACTGCTAAGTATTTATTCACTTACGAACCACCACCGACAGGAGCTATATCTGGTACTGTAAGCTTAAGCGGTTCAAATACAAATGCTGGTGTTACTGTTAAACTTTATTCATTACCAGGAAGCTCATTGTTAAATACGGTTGTGACTGATTCAACTGGTAGATATATCTTTGGTGGATTGTATTCAGGTCTCTATAGAGTTGAAGCTACTCCTCCAACAGGATTTTATCCTGCTGTTGCAACAAGAGATACTTCAGTTGGAACTGATACTGTAAAGAATTTCAATTTCACTTTCATTAATGTAAACACACCACAAAGTGTAACCTTCTCAACTACTTCAGGATGGAATTTGCTCTCAGTTCCAGTAAAGCTAACGAATATGAGTAAAGGTAACTTATTCCCGAACTCAGTATCCAATGCATTCAATTATAGTGATGATTTGGGTTATATTAAGCATGATACTCTAAGAGTTGGTTCTGGATACTGGTTGAAATTCAATCAACAACAACAACATACCTTCCAAGGACCAGTAGATTATGTGCTGAATATTCCAGTTAAGAGAGGTTGGAACTTGATAGGTGCTGCTTATAAGTCAGTACCAGTTGCAAGTGTATCTACAACTCCAGCTGGTATTATTCAATCTCCATTCTTTGAATATTCAGGCAATTACTCTCAAGCTACTAATTTAGTACAAGGTAAAGGATACTGGGTCAAAGTTAGTCAAAATGGTACACTAACTTTGAGAACGACTTATCCAAAAGAATTACCGAAGAATATTTATGTTGAAACCATAGACGAAAAATGGCCATCAATTTTGATTACTGATGCAGATGGACAGCAAATGAGATTATACTTAACTACTGATATGACTAATTATACTTATGAGTTACCTCCTGTTCCTCCAAATGGTGCATTTGATGTCCGTTTCAATACTGATAAATATGTTGAAGATGCGTCAGTTGGTAATTATGTGATTTCTCTAAATTCAGTAAAATATCCAATTCAAATTAAATTAGAGAATTTTGAAGAAGGTGCAACTTACAAATTAACAGATGGATTTGATGGAAGAATTTATGAAGATATTATAAGAAATGGTGAAGTTAAAGAAATCGCTAATGCTCAATTAACTCAAATTCAAATTGCAAAAGTTGAAATACCTAAACAATTTGAATTAAGTCAGAACTATCCGAATCCATTTAATCCATCTACAATAATCAAGTTTGGATTACCGGAGAATTCGAGAGTTAAGTTGGAAATTTATAATGTGTTAGGTGAGAGAGTTGCAACTTTGATTAATAGTGATTTGAAAGCAGGTTATTATGTTGTCAATTTCGATGCCTCCAATTTAACTTCTGGAATTTATTTCTACAGGATTGAGACATCGAATTGGAATGATGTAAAGAAGATGATATTAATTAAGTAATAGCTATATGACTTATACTAAAAATTTTAATTCAGTTAATTCCCCGTGCATTCATGTTGAGTGCACGGGATTAACACAAAAAGTAAATAAAGGAGAGTCTATGAAAAAATTACTTCTATCTCTTGTTCTTCTTGTAACATTCGCAACAATGGCATATAGCCAGTATGCCGAAAGTTTCTTTACTTCTAATCCTAACTACAAACTTGAATTAGAAAGGTCGGGTAGTAATTTTATTTCAATACCTGCTTCTATTAATTACAAACCACTTGGTGTGATTAATTGGTCAGAAGGATTTGAAGGAACAACATTTCCACCGACTGGTTGGTCGGTTCATCAATTAGATGGTGGTACTCAGACTTGGGTTAGATACACAACAACTCCAATATTTGGAACAGCTTCGGCAGCGGTTAGATGGGAGTCAACTACCTTAGCCAATGATGATTGGTTAGTTACTCCACAATTTCAGGTAAATGCAGGTGCATTCTTGAATTTTTATGCAAAGAGACAATCAACTTCTTTCTTTGACTCAGTTGAAATTTATTATTCAACTACAGGTGGCGTTCCACCTTCGGGATATACAAGGATTACGACTGTAATGCCTCAGAGCACAACAACTGGTGAATTATTCCAAGTATCGTTAGCTAGTTTAGCTGGTCAGAATGTTAGAATTGCTTTTAGATACAAAGAATTAGATCAATTCAGGATTTATCTTGATAGTATTTATGTTGAAACACCTGTAACTCTTGATGCGGGTATTTCTGCCATAAATAAACCAGGCTCATTAGAAACAACATTAGGTACTGCACCACAAATCGTAGTGAGGAATTTTGGTGCAAATCCAACGGGTCCATTTACTGCTACATTAACAATACAACCTGGTGGATATTCTCAAACAGTTAATGTTAGTTCGTTAAATAGTGGTGCAAGTGTTACATTAGATTTACCACAATGGACACCAACCTCAAAAGGAACATACACGGTTACTGCTTATACTTCTTTAAGTGGTGACTTAAATCCACAAAATGATACTCTAAGAAAAACTGTTGTGGTATTGGAAGAATTACAGCGTGATTTCACTCATAATGTTTCAAATATCTTCCCAGCAGTTTCGCTCTACGGTGTTGAATTCGATGGTAATTACTACTACATGACGAAATGGAATGAAAACAAAATTTATAGATTGAATAAGGCTGCAACAGTATTAGACTCATTTACAATTTCTGGGCTTTCTTCAACTGTAGGAATTCGTGATTTAGCTTGGGATGGTCAATATTTATATGGTAGTAATGCTTCTACTACAGTATATAGAATAGATATTTCAACATTTACGGCCACTCCAGCATTTACTTCACCTGTTGTTGTTAGAGGTATAGCTTATAACAAAGCAAGTGATGCCTTCTGGGTATCTAACTGGAATACAGATTTAAGATTGGTTAGCAGAACAGGTACGAATTTACAAACAATTACTGCTGCAACACATGGTCTTACTGGTATGTCTGGTTTAGCATATGATACTTTAACTACTGGTGGACCATATATTTGGGTTTTGGATGGTGGCTCTGATGTAGCTCCAAAAATTTTATATAAAATTAGAGCATCAAATGGTGCAAAGGTTGATAGCTTTTTGATTACTCATCACTTGCCAACAGGTGCAATTGGTGGTGGTGTATTTTGTTCAAATCAAGTAATTCCTGGAGTAATAACGCTTGGTGTTCTCAACCAAGGTACACCACACTTAATTAATGGATATAGAATTGGTGGTGCACAAGTACAAGGTACTATTTCTATATTGTATCCGATGGGTGGTGAAAATATTTTGGTGAATTCAAAACAAATAGTTGTGTGGAAATCTGCAAATGTACAAGGTAATGTTAATATTTTAGTTTCAACTGATAACGGTGCAACTTGGCAACCATTAGCTACAAATATTCCAAATACTGGTTTCTATTCAGTTACAGCTGCACCAGCTCCAGTTAACAATGTAAAAATTCGAGTTGTGTCTGTAACTACTCCAACTGTATTTGGTGAAAGTCAAGCATTCAATATTGTATCTGGTACTACACCAGAAGTTGATTTCCCATTAGTCGTTTCAGATGGAACTTATGCAGAAGGTTTGAGAACTGGATTACATCCAACTGCAACAGATGGAATTGATACACATTTAGGTGAATTTGAATTACCACCTTCACCACCAACTAGTGTTTTTGATGCTCGATTGATTGGTTCAGATATAGGAATACCTCAACTTGGTAACGGTGTTTTAAGAGACTATCGTCAAGGTTCATTGACCTTTAATGGTCAGAAAGTACACGAACTTAAATTCCAAATGAGTTCGTTGGCTAGACTAACTTCATCGAATATTACAATTTATTGGGATTTACCAAGTAATGTAACTGGAAGATTGCAAGATATAGTTACTGGTAATATCATTGATGTTCCAATGTCTGGATTAGGTTCTTATACTGTTTCAAATCCATCATTATACAACAAATTAAAAGTTACTTATACATATACCTACACTCCACCTGTAACTGGTACAATCAAAGTTCTTTATCCTAATGGTGGAGAGGTTATTAGGAAAGGATCTGGTATTGTTGTAGCGTGGAATTCGAATGTTCCAGGTTTGGTTCGACTCTTAGGGTCGACTGATGGTGGAAATACTTGGGTATTACTAAGGGATAGCTTGCCTAATACAGGTGTATTTGGAGATGTCATTAGTACAACAACACCAGAAAGCAACCAATGGAGAGTTAGAATCCAAAGTATAGGTAATCCAACAATCTTTGATGATAGCGATGGTAATTTCACAGTTCAAGGTAACAAGTTAGTTTATATTGATAATCCATTTGTGATTTCTGATGGACAATCAAGTGTAGGTTTGTATTATGGTATCGATCCAAATGCAACAGACGGTATTGATTTAGCACTCGGTGAAGCTGAATTACCTCCACCTCCTCCAACAGGTGTATTTGATGGTCGTTTCATTGGAGCTGATATCGGTGTCCCACAATTAGGTCAAGGTACTTTAAAAGATTACAGACAAGGTGGAGCAACATTTAGTGGTAATAAAATTCATGAAATTCAATATCAATTAGGAAGTGGCGATTCAATAAGATTATTCTGGTACCTACCTCAAAATGTCACGGGACAATTGCAAGATTTATTCGGTGGGGTATTAGTAAATATCCCAATGAGTGGTGCTGGTAGGTATACTGTTACAAATCCAGCATTAAACAAATTGAAAATCACATTGACTTACGCTGCTCAACCTGCAAGTGTTCAAGTTGTACAACCTAATGGTGGGGAAGTTTTAGTAGTAGGTCAGACTTATCAGATAATTTGGAATGCATCAGGAATTAGTCAAGTTAAACTTGAATATACAACTAACAATGGTACAACTTGGATTAATATTGCGACAGTTCCAGCCTTAACTACAAATAAAGTTAAATTGGATGGAAAACATCCAAAAGATCCTAACGCATATATTGAAGGTACATTAGGAACCTATAACTGGACTGTTCCGAATACGCCGTCTAATCAATGTAGAGTCAGAGTTTCCGATGCATCTAATCCATCAATATTTGATGTGAGCGATAATGTATTCACTATCACTGCACCAATGTCTGAAGGGTGGACCGTTCAGACTAGCGGTGTGACAGCAGCTCTTTATTCAGTAAGTGTAGTGAATGATAATGTTGCTTGGGCATGTGGTGCTGGTGGTGTTGTTATTCGAACAACAAACGGAGGTCAAACTTGGCAAACAGTAACTTCGCCAAGAGCAGTTGATGCTTATGTTATGTGGGCAATTGATGCTAACAAAGCATTTGTTGGTACAAGTGGAACTTCTGATGCAATTATCCACATGACTACAAATGGTGGTCAAACCTGGACAAATGTTTATACTATTACTGGTGGTTTCTTAAATGTAATTAGATTTATTGATGCTAATAATGGTTGGGCACAAAGTGACCCTGTTGGTGGCAACTGGGTACTTTTAAGAACAACCAATGGTGGATTAACTTGGACATCAATGGCAACAGTTCCACAAGCTGGTTCTGAATATGGATGGAATAATTCAGGTTGGGATAAATCAGGTAGAATGTGGTTCGGTACTAATAATTCGAGAATCTACTATTCAACTAACAACGGTTCAACATGGTCATTTGCAACTACAACTTCTGTAAACTCTTATGCAGTTGCATTTGATAATAATCTTATAGGTTTATCAGGATTTGGTGCCGGTGTATTAAATAAATCTACAAATGGTGGTGTAAATTGGAGTGCAATTACTTCTCCAACTACATCAGATGTTACAGGTATTGCTAATGTTTTGAATAATGAGTTCTTCGTTTCAGCTGGTGGTACAGTATGGAAAACAACAGATGGTGGTTCAAACTGGACAATTAGCTACGGTGGTACAACCACAGTTTATCATTTATTCATGGTTCCAACACTAACTGAGAATCAACCAACAGTTGGTTGGGCAGTTGGTGCAAATGGATTAGTTTTAAAATACAGAAGACAAATACAACAACCTTCAGTTCAAGTCGTTCAACCAAACGGTGGTGAGAATTGGGCTGTTGGTTCAACTCAAAATATTATTTGGAATGCTCAGTTAGTTTCTAATGTAAAATTAGAATATACAACTAATAATGGTCAAAGCTGGATACACATTGCTACTGTTCCTGCAGTCAAAGTGCAAAAGGTCAAGTTAGATGGTTATTCTCCAAAAGATCCTAATTCTGTTATTGAGGGAGAATTAGGAGTTTATGCTTGGGTAATTCCAAATACTCCTTCAACACAATGCAAAGTTCGCGTTTCAGATGCATCAAATCCTGCAGTCTTTGATGAAAGTGATAATACATTCACAATCTCAGCAGGTGTAATTGGTGAAAGTTGGACAGTTCAAAACAGTGGTACTACAGCTACATTATATAGTGTTTCTACTGTTGATGCTAATGTTGCATGGGCTGCTGGAACTGGTGGTGTTGTTATTAGAACAACAAATGGTGGAACTACATGGCAAACAGTCACTTCACCAAGAGCAGTTGATGCCCATGTCATTTGTGGTATTAATG
The DNA here is from genome assembly GCA_026415235.1 of Ignavibacteria bacterium. Lineage (GTDB taxonomy): Bacteria > Bacteroidota > Ignavibacteria > Ch128b > Ch128b > Ch128b. The sequence continues at coordinate 23,825 of JAOAHM010000070.1, forward strand.
CTAACAAGGCATTAGTTGCTACAAATGGTACTTCTGATGCAGTAATTCATTTAACTACAAATGGTGGTCAAACCTGGCAGAGTGTATTTACTCAAGCTGGTGGTTTCATTAATGTGATTATTATGTTCGATGAAATGAATGGATTTGCTCAAGGTGATCCTGTTGGAAATACCTGGACATTGTTAAAGACAACAGATGGCGGTTTAACTTGGACATCAGCTTCTACTTTAGCTCCTGTGGGTGGTGAATATGGTTGGAATAACGGTGGATGGAATGTAGGTGACAATATTTGGTTTGGTACGAATAATTCAAGAGTATATAAATCTACAAATCGTGGCGCATCTTGGACTTCAGCACCAACAACAGTAGTTAATAGCTATTCAGTTGTATTTGCTGATGCTCAGAAAGGTCTTGTTGGTTCTGCAACTGGTACTGCTAACAAATCAACTGATGGTGGAAATACATGGACTGCAATAACAACTCCTGCAACTGGTAATATTCTCGGTATGACTACTATTGGTGGTGAAGAATTCTGGTTCACTTCTGGAACGGGAGTGTTCTATTCAAGTAACCACGGTACAAATTGGTCTACAAGCCATACTGCAACACAATCATTGTATCATATACATTTCAAAGGATTAGGTGGACCTAACGCAGTTGGATATGCAGTTGGTGCAAGCGGTTATGTTGCAAAATACTTCAGAGGACCTGTTACTCCTCAAATTACAGTTGTCTCACCAAATGGTGGTGAAAACTGGACTGTTGGTTCTACACGGCAAATCGTTTGGAATGCACAAGGTGTTCAAAATGTTCGATTAGAATATACAACCAATAATGGAACAAGTTGGATTTTCATCGCAACAGTACCAGCAGTAACTCAAAAAGTAAATAATAAAGATGCAGAACAACTTGGCAAGCCAACAGAGGGTGTATTAGGTACTTATAATTGGGTTGTACCAAATACTCCTTCTAATCAATGCCGAGTTAGAGTATCTGATGCTACAAACGCAAGTATTTTCGATGTTAGCGATAATGTTTTCACAATTAGTACTGGTGCTCCTGGTCCACAATTACAATTTAATTATAATATTTCATCCTTAGCACCAGGCGCTTTTTCACTTTATGGCTCTGAATTTGATGGACAATATTTTTATGTAACTCGATGGAGTGAACCTAAGATTTTCAGAATTAATAAAGCTGGTACTCAGATTGACTCGTTTACAATTACTGGTTTACCAAGTGGTGGTATTAGAGACTTAGCATTTGATGGTCAGTTCTTATATGGAAGTAATAATTCAACAACAGTGTATAGAATTGACAGAACAACATTCGCAGCTACAACTGCATTTACATCACCAATTGCAGTAAGAGGAATTTCCTATAATGCTGCTATGAATGCATTCTGGGTTGCTAACTGGTCAACCGATATCGTGTTGGTAAGTCGAACTGGTGCAACATTATACACAATTCCAGCTGCACAACATGGTTTCACTGGTATGTCTGGCAATGCATACGATACATTATCAGCTGGAAGTCCTTATCTATGGATATTTAGTGGTGGAACTGCCACCGATCCAAAGATACTTTATAAGGTAAATCCTGTTAATGGTCAAAGATTGGATAGTATCGTTGTTACTGATATCTTACCAACTGGTGCAATTGGTGGTGGTCTATGGGTTACCAAAGATTTCGAACCAAATACAGTTACATTAGGTGGTTCATCACAAGCTGTTCCTCATAGACTATTTGGTTATAAGATACATGAATTCGGACCAATTCCAGGAACTATTACATTACTAACTCCAAACGGTGGAGAGGTTTACTATCGTGGTCAATGGCAATTAATTACTTGGAAATCTATTGATTTCGATACAAGAGTGAAGATTAAATTCTCAAGTGACGGTGGAAATACATTCATTGATATAGCAACAAATGTTTTGAATAATGGTCTCTATGCGTTCCAGATTCCAACAAATGCGGTGGTTGGAAACAATTACTTGATTAGAATTGAATCACAAAATGACCCGACTAAATTTGATGTTTCTGATGCACCATTCTCTGTTCTTGCTGCTCCTTATACATTACCTGTGGTTGACCTTCCAATGGTCATTTCAGATAATCAGAATAGCAGATTGTTGAGATTTGGTTTAGATCCAGCTGCAACTGATGGTATTGATACTCAATTTGGTGAAGAAGAATTACCACCAGTACCACCAGCTGGAGTACTTGATGCTCGATTTATTGGTGATGATATTGGTCTTAATCTTGGACAAGGATTAGCATTAGATTATCGCTTTGGAAGAAACAATGCCCCAAGCGTTAAAACACATGAAATTAGATTCCAGAGAGGTCATGGCAATACAATAGTAATCAATCTTTATTTACCAACTGATGTAACAGCAAGATTCCAGTCATTGACTCCTGGTTTCGATACCACAGTTAGTGGTGTTGCACGATTTGTTGTTAGTGATACTTTATTGAATAAATTGAGAATTACATTGAATTACTTCCCGAATGCTGTTCTGGGTCAATTCAACCTTGTTGGTCCATTTAATAACCAATTGGTGGCTGCAAGACAAAATGACTCAACGCTTGTTACATTCAGATGGAATAAATCGAGAAATGCTGTTCAATACAGATTGAGAATGGGTGTACCATCTATTCCACCATTTATGTTGGATGTACCATCTAACGTAAACGGTACTGATACAGTCTTAACAATAAGACAAATGGACTTATTCAATATCTTTACTAAGCCAAATCATCCTGTTGACACAACAATTAATGGTCAATGGGCTGTATGGGCTTATGATGTGAATGGTGACTCATTGAGAAGTCAAAGTGTCTATACAATTAGATTGAGATTAATCAAGACAACAGGTGTTGAAGATAATAATATTACACCAGATAGATTTGTATTGCATCAAAACTATCCGAACCCATTCAATCCATCAACATTAATTAAATTCGGATTACCTGAAGATGCATATGTAACATTAGAAGTCTATAATGTGGTCGGTGAAAAAGTTGCGACACTTGTTGCAGAAAATCTGAGAAAAGGAAATCATGAAGTTGTCTTTGATGCAAGTGGATTACAATCTGGTGTTTATTTCTATAAGATTAACGCCGGTAAGTTTAGCGCTGTAAAGAAGATGTTGTTGATTAAATAATTCAGAATCATTGAGATTGCACAATGGTTCGATCAAAGTGAAAGCCCGTGAATTCGGGCTTTCGCTTTAATTAATAAGATAAATTATTATGGTAGTTTTCATGAAAAAATTTATCGTTTATTTTTTAATTGTCTTATCAAGCATTGCTTGGTCACAAGGTAAAGTATCTGAAAATCTTCATAACTATTTGAGTTCTATTAGAACTTCTGAACCGATAAAGATTTGGGTATACTTTATTGATAAAGGCTCTGACTTGAATAAATATTTTATTAATCCAGAACTTGTAGTTAGTAAGCAATCCTTAGAAAGAAGAAAAAAGGTTTTACCTGATGATAAACTTATAGATTATGATGATTTACCTGTTTCAAGCCAATATCTTAATCAATTAAAAGATTATGTTGTTGAATTCAAACATTGTTCAAAATGGTTTAATGCAGTAAGTGCGTACGTTCTTCCTGAGCAAATTAATCAAATAGCATCTTTATCCTTTGTAAAAAAAGTTGATTTAGTCGAAAAGTTTAAGAAGAGATTAGAACCTATTGAAGAAAACAATTCAGAGTTTGATCAACAAAATAAATTAAATGTTACAGTTGAAGGTACAACTTTACTCAACTATGGTGCCTCGTTAACGCAAAATCAACAAATTAATGTTGTTGCGGTTCATAATACTGGAAATTATGGTCAGGGAGTTAGGATTTGCGTAATGGATGCTGGCTTTAACAGATTAACACATGAAGTTTTTCAAAACATGAATATAATTGCAACATGGGATTTCGTTAATAATAGACCTTATGTTGGTGATGGTCAAGGTGGTGCTGGTTCAGGAACTCATGGAACTCAAACACTTTCAACAATTGGTGGTTTTAAGGAAGGCCAATTGATTGGACCAGCATTTGGTGCAACCTATATTCTTGCTAAAACAGAAAATACAGAAAGTGAAACACCAATTGAGATGGATAATTGGATACGAGCTCTTGAATGGGCAGATAGCATTGGAGTTGATGTTACAAGCACATCGCTTGGATATTTAGAATTCGATCCACCTTATCCAAGTTATAATTGGACACACATGGATGGAAACACAGTTCCTATCACGATTGCAGCTGACTTAGCAGTGAAAAGAGGAATTGTAGTAGTTAACTCAGCTGGAAATGAAGGTTATAATGCGACAAGAAATACTTTAGTCGCACCAGCTGATGGAGATAGTGTTATTGCAGTAGGTGCTGTTACTTCTTCAGGTGCAAGAGCATCATTTAGTTCGGTTGGTAATACAGTTGATGGAAGAATTAAACCTGATGTAATGGCAATGGGAAGTGGAGTTAGAGTTGCGAGTGCATATTCTGATAATGGATATACAAGTGCAAGTGGTACATCATTTTCATGCCCTCTTGCTGCTGGCGTTGCTGCTCTTATTTTATCAGAAAATCCTTCCTTAACCCCGATGCAGGTTCGTGATGCAATGAGAAATACAGCAAGTAATGCAAATTCACCAAATCGTGAAATGGGTTGGGGAATACTCAATGCTCTGCAAGCAGTTAATTACTATAATATAAATTTTTCTCACACTCCACCATTAGATACAACGAATGTGAATGGTCCATACAAAATAGCCGCAAAAATTACATCTCGATTGGGAATTAATTCATCATCTGTAAAATTATTTTGGGGAAGAGGTACAATTACTGATTCAATTTTAATGATGGAAGCACCTGGTGATACATTCTATGCTTTTATTCCAGGAAATGGACAATCAGCAATTTATAAATATTATATTGAGGCAAGAACTGCAGATGGAAAAATTGTTAAAAGACATCCCAAAAGAGCACCACAAGAATTATTAGAATTCAAAGTTGGAAATTTTGCTTCTGTGAGTGTTAACTCTGGATGGAATTTAATGTCAGTTCCTGTCCAAACTCAAAACTTAACTATAAATCAAGTTTTTCAAAATGTAACTTCATCTGCATATTATTTTGATGGAAGATATATCACTCGTGATACGATTGTACCTGGTTATGGATTTTGGTTGAAATTTAGTTCAAATAATAATTTTTCAATTCCAGGTAATCCTCTAACAGCAATCTCATTACCTGTTAAAGCTGGTTGGAATTTAATTGGCTCATTGAATACGACAATTCCAGTTTATACTGTATCAAGTGTACCTCCCAATATTATCTCAACACCTTTTTATGGTTATAATGGTGGATATTTTAACTCGCCACAAATTGAAAGAGGAAAAGGATATTGGGTAAAAGTTCTTCAAGATGGTTATTTAATTTTGAACTCGTCAAATAAAAACAATTTGAATATTAACTTTGTTGATATTGAAACAAATAAATTAGTCATCTCTGATAATTCAGGCAATAGAGGTGAATTAATTTTTTCATCAGTTGACTATGATCCAGAGTTACCACCAATTCCACCTTCAAATGCTTTTGATGTTCGTTTTCAAGATTCAAAATTAACTTCAACATCTGACGAAAATTTAATTTTACTACAAGGCATTAATTCACCATTAAATTTATTCTTGTCTCCGAAGTCAGATTTGTCTTTAGAGTTTTACCAACCACTTACTAATGAATTTATCACAAGAATTAAACCAGGTGAATCAAAAATTCTCGAATTAAATAATCTTAATTCGTTGAAAGTAAAGGTAGTTCGTGAGAAACTTGTGTATCAATTGTTCCAAAATTATCCTAATCCTTTTAATTCAACTACAAAAATAGATTTTGTATTACCAGAAAATTCATTTGTAAAACTCATAGTTTATGATGTACTTGGTAATGAGGTATTAAGATTAATTAATCAAAATCTTGAAAGAGGTCATTACTCAATTAACTTAGATATTCTTAAATTGAAAGAGCTTAGTTCTGGAATTTATTTTTATAAACTTCATGCAGGTAATTTTGTTCAAACAAAAAAAATGATTTATCTCAAATAATAGTCCATAGAGGTTAATATGAAAAAATTTATTCTTTCACAAATCCTTGCATTAGTACTTTTATCTTTTGTAAATCTATATTCTCAATCTCCAGAAATAATTCAACTTATTAATAAGGTTAATAAAGATTCTTTAACATTATATCTTCGCCAATTATCAGGTGATACAAGTTGTGTAATTGGTGGAGCTCCATATACGATTGTATCAAGACATAAAAATCAACCTGGTAATGATAAAGCGGGTCAATATATTTATGAAAAATTCCAATCCTGGGGTTATCAAGTTCAATACGAGAGTTTTAGTTCAACAGGAAAAAATGTGATTGCCACGAAGCCGGGATTATTTGATAGTCAAAAATATTTCATCGTTTGTGCTCACTATGATGACATGCCTTCTGGTACAACTGCACCTGGCGCAGATGATAATGCAAGTGGTACTGCAACAGTCTTAGAATTAGCACGAGTATTTGCTCAACATAATTTTAATTATACAATTAAGTTTATGTGTTTTGATGAAGAAGAACAAGGTTTAGTCGGCTCTAATTATTACGCAACACAAGCAAGAAATAGAAACGATTCAATTATTGGTGTAATAAATCTTGATATGACTGCCTACGATGCAAATAACGATGGTATGGTTGATGTTCATTCAAATAGTGTTGCAAACACTGCTCAAATTGCAAATGAGTGGATTAATAATATTAGTCAATATGGTATCGCTCTAACTCCAAGAACGGTTGCTTCACAACCTTACAGTGATCATTATAGTTTTCAACAAAAAAATTATGGAGCTATTCTTGTTATTGAGTATGATTTGGAATTCAATCCAAGATATCATACTGTAAATGATAAAATTCAATACTTGAATATGAATTATGCTCATAAGATTGCTCAAGTCACAGCTGCGACTGCTGCTGAATATATTCAAATTGTTAATTCTAATACTGCTACATTCTTAACGAATTCAGGTTGGAACTTAATTTCCATTCCAATTAATCCAGCAGATGGGCGAAAATCGGTTTTATTCCCTACAGCAATCTCCTATGCTTATGCATACGATGGTTCCTATGTTATGCGAGATACTTTGCAAGTTGGTAGAGGGTACTGGCTCAAATTTAATTCAAGTCAAAACCATTCAATTTCTGGTCAAACGATTACTAACTTACAAATACCATTGAAACAAGGATGGAATTTAATTGGAACACTAAACGGAGTTATACCAGTAAATTCAATTACAACTAATCCACCAAATATCATCGCAAGTTTATTTTTCGAATACAATGGTGGATATTCTCAAGCTCAGCAACTTGAAAAAGGAAAAGGTTATTGGGTAAAGAGTTCTCAAAATGGAATTCTAAATCTTTCTTTAACAGGAAAATCAATTGCATCGAGTAACTCACAATTAGTTAATTCAAAATATATATTATTATTTGAAACGGATAATGCGACTCAGAAATTATATCTCACCGAAGAAGTGTTGAATAAAGAATTTTATGAAATGCCACCTGAACCACCCACCGGAGTTTTCGATGTAAGGTTTGCTGATAATTATTTAGTCAACAATCTTTTTACTGATGAATGTTTAATTAAAATATCTTCGAATGGTAAACCAATCAATGTAAATTTGTTGAGTAGTAACGAAAGTGAACAAATTCAACTTAATTATTATTCCAATGGTAACTCTTATAAAATAGTTGTATCAAATAATCAAAAATTTGCTCTTCCAAGTGATGTTAGTTACATCAAAGTAAAAAAACTTTCTCAACCAAAAGAGTTTGTTTTGTCACAAAATTATCCCAACCCATTCAATCCAAAAACAACTATTAACTTTAAATTACCAGAAGATGCAAAAGTTACATTAAAGGTTTATGATATTCATGGAAGAATAGTTGAAACACTAATTGATGAGAATAAAAACGCTGGTAACCACTCAATCAATTTCGATGGTTCTAAGTATTCAAGTGGAATTTATTTTTATGAACTAAGTGCAGGTAAATACAAAGCAATCAAAAAAATGATGTTAGTTAAATGATCAAAGTAATTTTTATTAAACAATGGTGCTTCTATGAAAAAAGTAACTTTATTTTTCGGTGTTTTATTTATTCTATTAAATCTTGGGTTAGCTCAATCGAATAAATATGCAAAGATTAAACTTAATCTTTCTGGTATAAGCGATTGGGAAAAATTACTCATCTCAGGTGTTGATATTCATTGTCAACTTGATAAGAAAAATTTGGATAAACCTGAGATTTGGGTTTCCTATGATGAAATGAATGAATTGAAAAAAGTAGGTTTAAGTTTTGAAATTATTATTTCTGATTGGGAAAATTACTACAAACAACAAAAGCAGAAAGATTTTGCTGATGAACAATTTTACCGAGAGAAATTTGGTATTCAAGGTTTTCATTTTGGTTCAATGGGTGGATTTTACACTTTGAACGAGATTGTGGCAGAATTAGACTCAATGAAGTTACTCTATCCAAATTTAATAACAGAGAAAGTTTCGATTGGTAATTCGATAGAAAATAGACCAATATGGATGGTTAAGATTTCAGATAATCCAGATTTAAATGAAAATGAACCACAGGTTTTATATACAGCACTTCATCATGCTCGTGAGCCGCAAGGAATGATGACTGTGATTTATTACATGTATTATCTTTTAGAAAGATATGGCATTGATCCAGAAGTTACTTACTTAGTGAATAATCGTGAAATTTATTTCATTCCTGTAGTAAATCCTGATGGATATGAATATAACAGAACGACAAACCCAAACGGCGGAGGAATGTGGAGAAAAAATAGACGAAATAATGGAGGTAGTTTTGGCGTTGATTTAAATAGAAATTATGGTCCTATGGCTTATTGGGATGCACCGAACGGTGGTTCAAGTACATCTCCAAGTTCTGAAACTTATCGAGGTACAGCACCATTTAGTGAACCTGAAACAGCAGCAATCCGAGATTTTCTTTTAACTAAGGGAATCAAAGCTTGCTTAAATTATCATACTTATAGTAATCTTCTCATTTACCCTTACGGTGCGTTGAGTCGAGAAACTCCAGATTCGCTTATCTTTAGAGAATTTGCTCGAGATATGACAGCTTATAATGGTTATGTATATGGAACAGATATGCAAACAGTTGGTTACTCAACTCGTGGTAACTCAGATGATTATATGTATGATGGAGAACCTGTAAGCATTAGACCAAAAATTTTCGCAATGACTCCTGAAGTTGGTAGTTCAACTGATGGTTTCTGGCCTAACCAATCTCGTATCTATCCTTTAGCTATTGAAAATTTAAGACCAAATATTTATTACACATGGATTGCAGGTGAATATCCAAGCATTGCTTCAAAAACATTACAATCATCCAAAGGATATTTTGGACGAGGTGATACTATTAAGTTTATTGTAGAATTAAAGAATAAAGGTTTAGGTCATGCCTACAATGTGGGATTGAATTTTGAATCACTTTCGCCACATTTAACGATTATAAGTAATGCTAACTTCTTCTTTGATACATTACTTTCAAGGTCAAGCAAGTCAAATCAAACAAACCCAGTTTTAATTAAAATATCGAATACAGTTCAAAATGGTTCAAAACACCGTGTTGTGGCTAAAATTAGTTTAAATGGAACAGTTTTAATTTCAGATACAACCACAATCCTTGTGGGACAACCAACAGTTATAGTGTCTGACAATTTTGAAAGTGGTTTATCAAATTGGCAAACAACAAATACTTGGGGATTAACTCAAACTCAATATTATTCTCCAAACAATTCATTGACTGATTCACCTTCAGGAAATTATCCTAACAATGCAAATACTTATGTCAATCTAAATACTTTAATTGATTTAACTCAATCGAATGCAGCCACACTTGAATTTTGGACTAAATGGGATATCGAAACAGGTTGGGATTTTGCTCAAGTTCGAATTTCAACTAATAATGGTTCAACTTGGATTCCATTGAGAGGTAAATATACTAAGAATGGTTCAGGCAAAGGAGTTCAACCTGCAAATGAACCTGGTTATGATGGAACTCAAACTACATGGGTTAAAGAAGAAATGGATTTAACACCATACTTAGGTAAAATTTTAAGATTGCAATTTCTGTTAAAGAGTGATGGCTCTGTTCAAAAAGATGGTTGGTATATCGATGATGTAACGGTTAAAAGTTATCAAGTCACTTCAGGTTTAATTACATCAACATTTAATACTAATGCAGGATGGAATTTAATTTCGGTTCCTTTAATCGTTGAAGATTTTAGAAAATCAATTCTCTTTCCAACTTCTGTTTCTTACGCTTATTCATTTGACAATGGTTACATTGCTAAGGATACTCTGAAAAATGGCGAAGGATATTGGTTGAAATTCAATTCATCACAAGAACATACTCTAAACGGTTTAGATTTACCAAGTTTAAATATAAATCTTAAATCAGGTTGGAATCTGATTGGAAGTGTTAATGGAAATGTTTCTGTTTCATCATTAACCACAAATCCACCAAACATCATTCAAGGACAAATCTTTGGTTATAATAATGGATATCAACCAGTTAATTTACTGGAAAAAGGTAAAGCATATTGGGTTAAAAGTTCTCAACCAGGTACACTGACTTTGAACACAACTTTTTTGAAAGAGAGTGAAACTGTTAATGTCAAAAACGCCAATTTAATTTTGTTAAATGGAGATGGACAACAATCTAAATTGCGCATCACTGATGATATAAACGAGCATCGTTTTGAGCTACCACCAGTTCCGCCATCAAAAATTTTCGATGCAAGATTTAATGATAACTCATTTAATTCACATTTTGAGAATGAAGCAATAATAAATCTTAGTGGTGTTGTTCCTCCAATTAAAATCACTCTTTCAGAAAATTTAAATTCCTTATTTAGAATTACTGATTTATTTGATGGAAAGTTTGTTGATGAAGTGTTAAGCTCAAATAAGGAAGTGATAATAAATCAAAATATTAATCAATTAAAAATTACTCGTTTAGAAAAACTTGTTTATACATTTGATTTAAGCCAAAATTATCCAAATCCATTCAATCCAAGTACCTTCATTAATTTTTCACTTCAATCCAGAACTAAAGTGAAGTTAATTGTTTATGATGTACTTGGAAATGAAGTTGCAACTTTAATTGATAATGAATTAGAAGAAGGGAAACATACCGTTAAATTTGATGGAAGTCAGTTAGCATCTGGTGTTTACTTTTATAAACTAATAACTGACAAATTTACAGATATCAAGAAGATGGTTTTAATGAAATAATTCAAGCCCCAGTTTTTGGGGCTTTATTATTTTAAATTATTCTACACCAATAGAGGTATTCTGCCATGAGGAAAATTTTTATTATTCTTTTACTTTTAACGGTAAATAGTCTTGCACAATTTCCAAATATTCGAGTAAGCCAACCATCAAGCACCGACCCAAATGAAACAAGCATTGCTATCAATCCGCTTGATACAAATAATTTAGTCGCTGGTGCAAACATTAGATATTATTACTATTCAACCGATGGTGGGTACACTTGGACACAAGGTAATTTAACATCACCACTTGGAGTTTGGGGTGATCCATGCGTTGTATTTGATTTGAATGGTCATTGTTATTTTGGCCATCTCTCAAATCCATCAAGCGGTGGATACTGGATTGATCGAATTGTAGTTCAAAAATCCACAAACAAGGGAATTACTTGGTCAAGTGGTGTTGGAATTGGTTACAATCCACCAACTCGTAATCAAGATAAAGAATGGTTAGCAGTAGATTGGACCAACAGCCCTTACAGAAATTATATCTATGTTGCTTGGACTGAATTTGATTCTTATGGCAGCTCCAATCCTCTCGACTCCACAAGAATATTATTCTCTCGTTCGACGGATGGAGGTTTAACTTGGTCTGCTCCCGTTAGAGTAAGTGATAAAGGTGGAGATTGTATTGATGAAGATAATACAGTTGAGGGAGCAGTGCCAGCAGTTGGACCAAATGGTGAGGTATATTTAGCCTGGGCTGGTCCACTTGGGTTGGTTTTTGACAAGTCTACAAATGGTGGTCTAACTTGGGGAGTTGATAAAGTTATTACTTCAATTCCAGGTGGATGGGATTTTAGTGTTCCTGGGATTTATCGCTGTAATGGATTGCCCATAACTGCTTGTGATATAAGTAATTCACCTTATCGAGGAAATATTTATGTAAATTGGTCGGATCAAAGAAATGGTACAAATAATACGGATATCTTTTTTGTGAAATCAACGGATGGAGGAAATACTTGGAGTGCTCCCAAAAAGGTTAATCAAGATAATACCCAGACCCATCAATTTTTTACTTGGATGACGGTTGATCCTGCCACAGGTTATATTTACATCGTTTATTATGATAGACGAAATTACACCGACAACCGCACTGATGTGTATCTGGCACGCTCCACTGATGGTGGTGAAACATTTACGGAATTCAAAATTTCGCAAACTCCTTTCACTCCAACTGCTTCGGTTTTCTTTGGAGACTATACTGGAATTGCTGCATTGAATGGAAAAGTTTACCCAATTTGGACACGAATGGATAACGGACAAAGGAGCGTTTGGATGGCAATTTTTCAGGATACAATCCGTGCTCAACCAACTTCCACTTTTTACCTAAGCGATGGTTGGAATTTACTCTCTGTTCCACTGAAGAGACAAAACATGTTCTATAAAGATTTATTCCCTGGTTCAAATTCATTTGCATTCACTTATGATAATGGATATCAGAGAGAAGATACACTAAAAGTGGGGACAGGATATTGGTTGAAATTTGTAGTCCCTCAAAATGTCACACTTACTGGAACTCAACAAAATCAAATTTCTATCAATTTGAAGAGTGGATGGAATTTGATTGGTGGATTAAATGGAATCATTCCAACAAATTCTGTTCAGACCAATCCACCAGGAATTTTAGCTACACCATTTTATGAGTATAATCAAGGATATTCAGTAGCAAATCAAATAGTAAAGGGGAAAGGATATTGGATTAAAGCGAACGCACCTGGTCAATTAATTCTAAGTATTTCAGGATTGACGAAAGGAAATGTTAACGAAAACATAAATTATGATTACTTTGGAAGAATTGAATTTAGCTCTGATTTTTACAAATCCAAAGTCTATATTTCAGATAAAGTTATTGACAAATCATTTTTTGAATTACCACCAAAACCACCTTCGAATATTTTTGATGTTAGATTTGATGATGAAACAAATTTAATTTATTTAGGTGAAGAAAAATTAATCACAGTTCAAACTGAAAATTTACCTGTGAAAATACAACTTAAAGGTAATGGTTCAATAAATTCTGTTTTAATCAAGTTCTTGTCTGGTAAAAATGTTGAGTTAAAATCAGACGAACAATATTTAATTAGTAATCGTGATGAACTAAATTTCATCATATCAACGAAAAAAAATAGTCAGTCAACTGAAATATCACCAACTAACTTTAAGATGTCTGAAGTATTTCCAAATCCTTTCAACTCTGTTGCTAAGATAAGATTTTATATTCCACGCAATGAAAATACAAACGATTACTTGGTTGAATTTCGATTTTATGATTTACTTGGAAGATTAATTTCAACTGATTTTATTACTGTAAAATCAGGTTATCATGAATACACTTTTGATGCAAGTAGATTTAATCTAACTTCTGGTTTGTATTTTTGCGAGTTGATCGTACAAGATTTAACGACAAAAAAATTCTATCGTGAACTAAAGAAGATGAATTTTATTAAATGAAGATATTATTTTTTGGTACACCCGAATTTGCAATTCCATCTCTCAAAATATTACTTGAAAATAATTATGAAATTGTTGCTGTTATAACAGTTCCAGATAAAGAAAAAGGTAGAGGATTAAAACTTGAACCATCACCAGTTAAATCTTTTGCATTAGAGAATAATTTAAAAGTCATTCAACCACAAAATTTGAAGGATGAAAAATTTTTAGATGAACTAAAAAACTTAGAACCAGATTTAGGAGTTATAGTCGCCTACCGAATTTTACCTGTACAAGTTTATTCAATTCCAAAATTCGGTACATTCAATCTTCATGCATCGTTGTTACCTAAGTATAGAGGTGCAGCACCAATACAATGGGCATTAATTAATGGTGAAAAGGTAACTGGTGTTACAACTTTTTTCCTTCAAGAAAAAGTAGATACTGGCAATATCATTTTACAACGAGAAGTTGAAATTAACGAAGATGATGATTTCAAAACATTGCACGATAAACTTTCAATTGTAGGTGCAGAATTAGTACTTGAAACAGTCAAACGCATTGAAGCAGGAAATTTTAAAACTCAACCACAAAATGATGCAGAAGCAACTTTAGCTCCTAAAATCACAAAAGAAATTTGTAAGATTAATTGGAACCAACCAGCAATTAAAATCCATAATCTTGTTCGTGGCTTATCACCAATTCCAGCTGCTTTTACAATTTTTAATAGCAAGACTTTCAAAATTTATAAAACGAAAGTAACTGAACTCGACTCAAACAACTCACCAGGCACAATTGAAATAATTAATGATGAATTGTTAGTAAACACTTCTGATAAAAAAATTTCAATTCTTGAAATCCAACCTGAATCAAGAAAAAGAATGAGTATAAAAGAATTCTTGTTGGGTTACAAAAATTTGTTTAGCACTGAATCTAAATTCGATTAGTTAAAAAATTGTTAAGTAATTATTAGTGATAAATTTATCTCTTTCTTAAATTTGCATTTGAAATGAATCCATTAGGCACACAACATATCGCAGAGTTTATCGAGTGCAAGAAAACTTTTCTTAATGATCCAGAGAAGTTAGAGCAAATTATTCGTAATGCAATTGAATACTCAGGACTTCACTTTGAAAAAATAATTACTCACAAATTCAATCCAATTGGCGTTACACTTCTTGCGATTATTTCAGAAAGTCATATTGGTCTACATACATATCCTGAAGCAGGACATCTTTCGCTTGATGTTTTTACTTGTTCTCATCCGAGCAAACAATTAAAGCTAATTGATTATCTACAAAAAGTTCTAAAACCTAAATCAATAAAAATTGCAGAGATTACACGAGGCAATCCTATCGAGTTTAAACAAGATGATTGGTTAACTTCCCGAACTGAGTATGGATTTGAAGTGAGATATCATGTTAAAAAAGTTCTTTACTCAGATAAATCACAATATCAATTCATTGATGTAATTGAAAACGAGCACTTCGGTAAAATGCTTTTCCTTGACAAAGACCTACAAATTTCAGAAGCTGATGCTGATGCTTATTCTTATGCGATGATAAATCCAGTTTTGAAAAGAAAAAAGAAATTAAAAAATGTTTTGATTTTAGGTGGTGGTGATGGTGGACTTTTGAATTATGTCTTAAAATATAATCCTGAAAGAGTAACTTTAGTAGAGATTGATGAAAGTGTAATTGATGTATCAAAAAAATATTTGAAAAAAATTTGTGGAAATGCTTTTAGTGATAAAAGAGTGAATTTAATAATTCAAGATGCTTTGCAATTCTTAAAATCAACTCGTGAAAAATTTGATGTTATTCTCTACGACTTAACAATGCATCCTGAGTCTTTCATCAAAGTTGAACGAGAAAAATTTTTAGACGAAGTTTTTTCTGATATCTATCGAATTCTTAATCGTGGGGGAATAGCTACTTTCCAAGTTAGTTCAGAATATGACAAAGTAACTTTACGATTGATTCAGAGATTATTTAGAAAACATTTCAAGAATGTGAATTACTCGCTCATTTTTCTCAGAAGTTATTGTGAGAGATGGGTCTTCGCTGATGTAACGAAGTAACTTAATCTTCCCTTATTTAATCCTTCAAAATCCGTAAATTTGCTTTGTAAATGTTCATTAATCACATCAATTTCATATTAGTAATTTAATTTGAGTAATGTTATGGGTTTCTCAACAGATGCAATTCATGCTGGACAAGCTCCAGATCTTTCAACAAACGCAGTAATTCCACCAATTCATCTTACCACTACATATTATCAAGAAGAAATTGGGAAACACAAAGGATATGTCTATTCAAGGTCAGCAAATCCAACACGGGATATTTTACAAAAAAATGTTGCTGTCCTTGAAAAAGGAAAATATGCTCTTGCCTTTTCAAGTGGACTTGCTGCAATTCATGCCTTATCAACTGTATTAAAAAATGGTGACCATGTCATAGTTTCAAATGATGTTTATGGAGGAACTTATAGATTATTTCAGAGATTTTTAACTGATTATGGAATTGAAGTTTCTTTTGTTGATACAACAAATCTTGAAAACATTTTAGAAGTTATTAAATCAAATACAAAACTCATTCACATCGAAACTCCAACCAATCCATTACTTGCAATTTCTGATATTCAAGCAATTTCAAATATCTGTAAATCTAAGAATTTACTTTTGAGTGTTGATAATACTTTCATGACTCCATACTTTCAAAATCCACTTGAGCTTGGTGCTGATATTGTTGTTCACAGTGCAACAAAATATCTTGGTGGTCATAGCGATTTGTTAGGTGGAATTCTAATCGTTAATTCTGATGAGTTGTATGAGAGATTTAAGTTCGTTCAAAATGCAATTGGTGCTGTACTCTCACCTTTCGATTGTTGGTTATTGTTGCGCTCAATTAAAACACTTGCACTGAGGATGGAACGACATAATCAAAATGCCTCTGAAGTTGCAAAATTTTTAGAGAGTCAATCTGTTGTAAAAAGAGTTTTTTATCCAGGTTTAAAGTCCCATCCACAACATGAATTGGCAAAGAAACAGATGCGTGGTTTCGGTGGAATGGTTTCCTTTGAAGTAGATGATTTTAATAGAGTGAATTCAATTCTTAAAAAGTTAAAAATCTTCACACTTGCTGAAAGTCTTGGCGGTGTTGAAAGTCTTGTTTGTCATCCAGCTACAATGACTCATGCTTCGATACCAAAAGAGGTTCGAGAGAAAAATGGTCTTACCGATGGTTTGATTAGATTATCAGTGGGAATTGAAGATATTGAAGACCTAATAAGTGATTTAGAACAAGCATTAAAATAGAGAGGTAATTATGGCTAACAACGATAAATATTCCCGTGAAACACATTTAATTTATGGGAAGGCGTTTACAACAAAATGGGATTATAATCATCATGTTGTCCCACCGATTTCATCTTCTACAACATTCCGACTTGACTCAGTCGAGCGTGGTGCTTTAGGATTTTCAGAATTTGAGCACATTGGTGAGTTACCTGATACAGAACCACCAATTTATATTTATGACCGCCTTGGAGAACCAAACAAAGAAATTCTTGAAGAAAATCTTGCTGCAGCTGAATCTGGCGAAACGGCAGTTACATTTGCAACAGGTATGTCAGCAATTTCAGGTGTGTTGGGTATATTAACCCAATCTGGTGATGAAATTGTTTCACATAAAACTCTCTATGGTTGTACTTTCTCACTTCTTACTAATTGGTATCCAAGATACAATATCAAAACGGTAAAAGTTGATTTAACTAATCCTGATAATTTGTACGATGCAGTAACTGAAAAAACAAAAGTTGTTTACTTTGAAACTCCAGCAAATCCAAATTTAGAAATTATTGATATCGAAGAAGTTGTAAAGCGTGTTCGTGAAATAAACAAAAATCGAGATGAAAAAAATCAAATTCTAACTGTTGTTGATAATACTTTTGCAACTCCTTATTGTCAAAGACCAATTGAATGGGGAGTTGACTTTGTAGTTCATTCTTTAACAAAAAATATTGGTGGATTTGGAACTGATATGGGTGGTGTGGTAATTGGTAAAAGGAAATATCGTGATATGCTGATGTTATATCGAAAAGATTTTGGAGGAGTTCTTTCGTCAAAGAGTGCCTGGCCTATTATGGTTTATGGATTACCATCTCTTGCAATTAGAATGCAAAGAGAAATTGAAAATGCAATGAAAATAGCAGAGTTTTTATCACAACATCCGAAAGTTCAGTTTGTTAATTATCCTGGTTTACCATCATATCGTTTTTATGAAGTGGCTAAAAAGCAAATGATTGATTTTCATGGAAAGTTTGCTCCAGGAAATATGATTTATTTTGCTCTTAAAGGAAACACACACGAAGAAGGAAGAGAGAAAGGTCGAGCTTTGATGAATTATATTGCTCAAAACGCTTATACTTTGACTCTTGCAGTTAGTTTAGGCCATGTGCGAACATTGATTGAACATCCTGGCTCAATGACTCACTCGATGATTCCTGCTGAAGAGCAAATTAAAGAAGGAATTGATCCTGCAGGAATTAGAATGTCAATTGGTTTAGAAAATGGAGATGATATAATTAGAGACTTAGAAGAAGCATTAAGTCATATTTAATGAAACCTGTAATTATCAAAAGTTATTTACTTAGTCAGTTTAGTGAAATCGTTCATGGAATTTCTACTAAAATTGGTTCCGTGAACGATTTCAATTTTAATCTTGGCAATTTTTCAAATCAACAAAATGATATTAAAGAAAAGAACAGAAAAATTTTTTTTGATGCACTTAACATTGATTTGAAAAGAGTTGTTTATCAACAACAAGTTCACTCCAATAAATTTACTTTAGTGAATGAACCAAAATTAGAAAAAGAAAACGATGCCTTGATAACCACACAAAAAAATTTATTTTTAGTTGTAACCATTGCTGATTGCATTCCTATTTTATTTTACGATAGAACTAATCAAATAATAGGAGTTGTTCACGCAGGTTGGAGAGGCACTTACTCAAAAATTTTATTGAGTACAATTGAATTTGCAATCACAGAAATGAAATTATCAATTAACGATACATTTTTTTATTTCGGACCTTCAATTTGTAGTAACTGTTTTGAAGTTGATGAAGATGTAGCTCAATTATTCGATTCAAAATTCGTGAAGAAAAAAGAAAAAAAATTTACCGTTGATTTGCCACAAGTTAATTTGAATTATTTAATGAAATTGGGTTTCAATCCTTCTAATGTTCACATATCAAGACTTTGCACTTTTGAGTGTAGTAGTTTACTACATTCCTATCGAAGGGATAAAGAAAATTCTGGACGAATGATTGGGGTCATCGGGATTCGATGAAAGAAAACAAGTTTTTAGTTCCTTTGCTTTATACTCTTTTGTGTTTGTTTTGGGGTTCGAGTTGGTTTGTAATTAAACTAAGTCTTGATTATGTAACGCCATTCATAAACCTTGGAATTCGATTTTTAATTTCTGCAACTGCAATTTATTTAGTAATGATTTACACTAAGACAAAATTAGATTTACAATTGAATTCAATTTTGATTTATTTATTGCTTGGTTTATTGTCTTATTCAATTCCTTTTTCTTTAGTTTACTTTGCAGAGAAGAGAATTCCATCATCGCTTGCATCAATTCTTTTTGGAATGTATCCATTTTTTGTTGCAATTCTTTCGAGCATTTTTTGTAAAGATGAGACTCTGAGTACAAATAGGATTTTGGGAATAATTTTATCCTTTTATGGATTGACATTAATTTTTAAAGATGGTCTCTCAATTGAATTGAGTGAATATTTTCTTGGTATGCTTGCAGTAATACTTAGTGCTCTAATGCAAGCAAGTGTAGCTGTTACAATTAAAATTAAAGGTGGACACTTAAACCCATTGAGTATGAACTTTATTCCAACGATGATTGCAGGTATAATTTTATTGACTATTGGTTTAACTACCGAAGATGTTTCAAAAAATGTTTTCAATTTCAAATCGATTTTAATGATTATTTATCTGGCAATTTTTGTAACTGTTTTTAACTTTACCGCATATTACTGGTTGTTAAAGAGATTGAGTGTGGTAATTCTTTCATTAACTTCTTTTATAACTCCAATTGTGGCAGTTTTAATTGGAGTTATTTTGGGTGGAGAAAAACTTAGTTCGAATATTTCGTCAGGTGCATTTTTTGTTTTATTTGGCCTCATCATTATTAATTGGGAAGGAATTAAAAAATTTTATCACCAAAAGAAGGTTAAAAGCTTATGAAAGGGAAACTAAAAATTCAGAATGCCGTTTTTTATGCATATCACGGTGTAATGACCGAAGAACAAAATCTTGGTAGAAAATTTGAAGTAGATGTTGAACTCGAGTATGATTTTTCAAAAGCAGCAGAAACTGATAAACTCGAAAATGCAATTAATTACGAAAAAGTTTATCAATATCTCAAAGAAATTTTGACTGAAAACAAATTCTATTTAATTGAACGATTAGCTTATGTAATTGGAAAAAAAATCTTAGATAAATTTGAAAATGTACAAAAAGTGAAAGTTAAAGTTAGAAAGTTACATCCACCAATTGGTGGTTTGATTGATTATGTCGAAGCATCAATAAAACTAAAGAGATAATCTTGAAAACAGTATATCTCTCGTTTGGTTCAAATAAAGGAAATAGAATTCTAAACATCATAAATGCTTTATTGCACATTTCTTCAGTAAAAGAAATACATATCTCAAAAATTTCATCTTTGTATGAAACAGAGCCTTATCTTGTTGAGGGGCAATCAAACTTTGTTAATCTTGTCGCAGAAATTCAAACTACATTAAATCCGAATGAGTTATTTCAAAAATTGTTGCAAGTTGAAAGAGATTTAGGTAGAACTGATAAAGGTAACCTTCAACCACGAGAGATTGACATAGATATATTATTTTATGAAAATGAAATTATCCAAGATGAATCGTTAACAATTCCACATCGTGATTTACACAATAGAAGATTTGTTCTTGAACCAATGTGTGAAGTTAATCCCGATTTCATTCATCCAATTTTCAAAAAAAATGTAAAAGAACTACTTTCGCAGTTAAAGGATAAATTAACCGTAATAAAAATTGAATGAATTATGGAGAATCAAAACACTCTCAAAGAAGTAAAATATATTGCTATTGAAGGAGTTATTGGGGCAGGTAAAACTACTCTCGCAACTCTTTTAGCTGAACGATTGAACGCAGATTTGGTGCTTGAACAATTTGAAATTAATCCTTTTCTCGAAAAATTTTATAAAGACCGAAGAAGATATGCTTTTCAAACACAAATTTTCTTTCTGGTTAATCGTTACATTCAGCAGCAAAATTTACTTCAATCCAATTTGTTTAAGGAGTATTTGGTTAGTGATTATATTTTCGAGAAGGATAAAATTTTTGCTTACTTAAATCTCGAAGGTGAAGAATTAAAACTTTACGAAACATTAGCTCATCAACTTGAAAAAAATATTTTGAAACCAGATTTAGTAATTTTTCTTAAAGCCTCAGTTGATAAATTAATGGAAAATATTCGAAAGCGTGATCGTGTCTTCGAGCGAAACATTCAACGCTCTTATATTGAACAATTACACAAAGCTTATGACCATTTCTTCTTTGCTTATAAATCAACCCCACTTTTAATTGTTAACACAAACGAGCTCGACTTTTTGAACAACAAAGAAGATTTAGACAGTTTGATAAATCTTATCTTCCGAAAAGATAGAGCTTTTATTGAATATTACTCACCTAAACCTAAGGGATTACTCTAATGGGAAGATTAATATTATTTTTAATTATAATGTACATCATCTATCGAGTAGTGAGATTTTTTTCTAAAGCGTTTTCTACGAATTATCCAGCAAGAGTTCGAAAGCGTCAAGACCGTGAAATAATTGATGTTGATTATGAAGAAGTGAAGTCTGAGGATAATTCAGAAAAAGTTAAATAGATGAAAAACATATTTCTTGAATTTTTGAGATTTCTATTAAAATCGAAAAAGAAGAATCTTCCTCAAATAAGTGAATTAATAAAAATAATTGGCAAATCTCCTAAAATCCTAATCGTTCGACAGCATAATCAACTTGGTGATATGCTTTTGTCGAACTCTTTATTTCGTGCAATCAAAGAAAATATTCCAGAATGCGTAGTTACTTTAATTGCAAGTGAAGAAAATTATCAAGCAGTGGTTTCAAATAAATTCATTGATAAACTAATTGTTTTAGAAAAACTAAAAATGTGGAATCCTATCCATCTTTTCGATTTCTTTAAATCGTTAAGAAAAGAAGAATTTGACTTAGCGATTGTCCCCGTAACTGTTTCAGTTTCATTTACAAGTTGTTTAATTGCAAGATTGAGCGGAGCAAAATTTACAATTGGACCTTCTTCACTTGATAATATTCCAGTGAAATATTCTTTCATGTTCGATTACAAAATTGAAGTAGGTGATTCGAGTAATTTGAAAAAACATATTTCAGATAAAATTTTAGATATCGTTAGACCATTTGGAATTGAAACTAAAGATTTGAGCGAACACATTTTAATAAGTGATGAAGACAAAAAATTTGCATCTGAATTTTTCAGTAAGATTAATGAATTGAAAGTTGGTTTTCATATTGGTGCAGGAAAAATTCCAAATCGTTGGAGTGTCAAAAATTTTGCGACTATAATTAACTATGTAAAAAAAGAATATAATGCTTTCGTTTATCTAACTATTGGACATTGGGACGAAGAACTATTAAATGAAATTCTACCATTTTTAAGCTTCAAACCTGAAATTCTAAAAAATTTTCCACTTCCAAAGCTTGCAGCAATAATAGATCAATCTGATTTATTTATTTCAAATGATACTGGCATAATGCATGTAGCTGGTTCAACAAATACGAATCTCATCGCACTTTTTGGTCCAACTGATCCTGAGGTGTGGGCACCAATTGGAAAAAATAAATTCTACATTAAAAAAGATGACGACATTAATTCAATTAAACCAGACGATGTAACTCATTTAATCAACCAAATCCTTGAAATTAAAAAATGAATAATAATAGAATAGCAGCTATTGATTTAGGAACGAATTCTTTTCATTTGGTTATTGTAGAACTCAAGAACATATCTGACATAACTTCCTTAGAAGAACTCGAAGCAAATAATAATTTCAACATTCTTTATAGACAAAGAGAAATTGTTCGAATTAATGTTGGTGAAAACAACCAAACTAATCGGTTAACGAATGAAGGTATTAACAGAGCTATTAAAGTATTAAAACAATTCAAAACTAAGATTGAAGAATACGGTGCAGTTACTCATGCCATTGCAACAAGTGCAATTAGAGAAGCTGAAAATAGAGATGAATTCCTGAATTATGTGAAAGATAATTTGGGCATTGAAATCAAAGTTGTATCTGGATTTGAAGAAGCTCATTTGATATATCTTGGTGTGCTTCAGGGACTTAATGTTTATGACAAACAAATTTTACTAATTGATATCGGTGGAGGAAGTACTGAATTATTGATAGGCAAACAAGGAAGAGTTTTGTATGCAAGCAGTTTCAAATTGGGCGCTGTTCGTTTAGCTCAAAAATTTTTTGATGGTGGAAAAACATTTTCTAAAAAACAAAAACAAGAATGTATCGAATATATTCAAAATACTTTTGCTAAAAATTTAAAACCAATTGAAAGACTTGGATTTGAAAAAGTAATTGGAACCTCGGGTCAAATTCAATCAATTGCTCGTTTACTTTATCTCGATGAAATTGAAAAAATTGAATATCGAACATTTCACGATGTCGAGTTTTCTACAAAACAATTCGAAAATGTCTCACGCAAATTGTTAGAATGTGAAAAATTAGATGAAGTTAAATCCATCAAAACAATTGATGAGAAGAGAGCAGAAATAATTATTCCTGGAACTTTAATTCTAAAAGAGATTATCGAAAAATTAAAAATTCAAAATGTAACGGTTTGTAATTATGCTCTAAGAGAAGGAATTATTATAGATGCAATCGAAAAACATTTTAATAAAAATATTTTTTATCAATCTTTCTCAGAAACAGAAGATTTGACCAACAATCTTCGAATGAAAAGTATACTTGAGTTGGCAAAGTTTTATAATGTTGATTTAAAACACGCTTTGCAAGTTCGTAAAATAGCAATCACTCTTTTTAATGAATTCTCAATTTTTCATCAATTAGATAAAAATGCGTTAGAATTACTCGAGTATGCTGCACTACTTCACGATATTGGTTATCATATCTCTTCAAAAAAACATCACAAGTATTCTTACTACATAATTAAAAACTCAGGGTTAGTTGGTTTTAGTGATAAAGAAATTGAAATCATTTCTAATATTGCCAGATATCACAGAAAAGCTTTGCCCAATGAGAAACACGAAAATTTTGTTCACTTCACTAATGAAGAAAAATATTTGATAAAAATTCTTGCAGCAATATTGAGACTTTCTGATGGACTTGAAAAAACTCACCGAGCTGTGATAAGCGATATAAAGTTATTTAGCAATGGAAATGGTAAACAATATTTGCTTGTTTTAAGATATCTTACTCATCCACCTTTGAGTGAAATGGAAGCTGCAAAAAAGCGAAAAAGAATACTTGAAAACTACTTTAATATTAAAATTGAATTGAAACTTGAAAAAATTACAACATAAATTGTTAAGAATTTTTTAATCTTAAATGTTTGACATTCAGACAATCAAAAACTATTTTTGTGGTGTATGAAAAAGAACTTAACATTAATATTCGTATTTACTTTGATTTCAATCGTATTTGCAGGAGCGACATTAGAATTTTTCCGTGGGCGAAGTGAAAGTGATAAAGTTATTTTAGAATGGAAAAGTCGAGAAGAAGTCGCTATCAAAGAATTTGTTGTCGAAAGAAAGACATTAAATGGTGAATATATTCCTATTGGAACTGTCCAACCTAAAGGCAACAATTCCTATTACACATTCATAGACGAAACAGCCTTCAAATCCCTTGGTTCAATCTATTACTATAGATTAAAAATCGTTGATTACAATGGAAGTGTTTCATACTCGAACGAGATTTCAATTCTTCACAGTGTTTCGAGTGTCAAAAGAACCTGGGGAAGTATAAAGGCAATGTTTAGATGAGAATTTATTTCATTCCTGAATTTTTCCTGATAATTATTAGAAATGACACTTCAACGACTAAAAAGTTTTGAATTTATTCTTGCATCTCAATCACCACGCCGAAAATTTTTACTCCAACTACTTGGGTTAAATTTCAAAACATTTCATCCTCAAATTGAAGAAAATCACAATGGAGAGGCACCAATTCGTTATGCAAAAAAGTTAGCTGAAAGAAAAGCAGAAGAGGCTAACAAGAAATTCAAAAATAAAATTATAATTGCTGCCGATACGATTGTTGTAGTTAATGGTAAAATTTTAGAAAAACCCAACTCTCCATCTGAAGCAATTAAAATGCTTAAGATGCTTAGTGGTAGAACTCATATTGTGTATACTGCAATTTGTGTAATCAATCAAATCAATGGAAAGAAGATTGTTGATGTTGAGAAAACTTTTGTAACTTTCAGAAAATTAAGTCTTGATGAGATTAATGAATATGTTGATAGTGGAAGTTGCATGGATAAAGCTGGCGCCTATGGGATTCAAGATGACCTTGGAGCAGTATTCGTGAAGAAAATAAATGGATGTTATTATAATGTGGTTGGGTTGCCTTTACAGAGGTTGTATATTAATCTTTTGAAAATAATCGATTAATCTCAACTTAAAACAAATTACACTCTTAAAAATGAAAAATCTACAGAAAAAAATTTTAATCGGGATTGTTGTTGCAGCAATTGTCTATCTTGGTTTTTCAATCTATGTTGACTTTGAAAAGTTGATTGAAGCTTTTTCACTTTTTGATTTTCGTTATTTCCCAATCGTTTTACTTTTAAGTTTTTTTAATTATTACTTAAGATTTGAAAGATGGGATTATTATTTACGTGTTCTTGAAATCCATATTCCAAGAAAAATTTCATTTGCAATTTTTCTTGGAGGTTTAATAATGTCAATCACTCCTGGCAAAGTTGGCGAGTTATTAAAGTCTTATCTGATAAAAGAGTATAACAAAACTTCTATTCATGTATCAGCTCCTGTAATACTAATTGAAAGATTGGGTGATTTTGTCTCTTTATTAATGGTTGCAATGTTGGGAGCAATTTACTTCGACTTCGGTAGAGAAATAGTTTTGATTACTTTAATCATATTTGGTGCTTTTTTATTTGGATTATCTTATAGACCTTTTGCGGAACCTGTTATTAAATTTTTCTCACGTTTGAAATACTTCCACAAGATAAGTGAAAAAATTTTAGTTGCTTACGAGCATTCGTATAAATTATTAAGACCTATTCCACTTTTTTCAATGCTTTTTCTTGCAGCTATTGCTTGGGGATTCGAAGCATTGGGACTTTACATCATATTAAAAGTTTTTCACACTGAAGCCACATTTTTTTGGTCACTTTTCGTTTACTCATTTTCTACAATAGTCGGTGGATTGTTGCTTGTGCCTGGAGGAATTGGCCCAACCGAAGGTAGTTTAACATTACTGCTTGTGAGAACCAATATTCCTTTGAACATTGCTTTTGTAGCTACTTTTCTTATAAGAATCGCAACTTTATGGTTTGCAATTTTGATGGGAATATTTGGACTTATGTACTTTCAGAGAAAAATTGTTCACAAAAAACTTTTTGAAATTGAATCAACAGAAGAATGATTTTGAGCTCATTTTTAATTAACAATCATTTTTCTTGAAACTCATACAAGTTATGTTTAATTTTGAACAAAAATGGAGGAAACAATGGCTTCCGATAAAGGTGTAGCAAAAGGTTTAATTATTGGATTTCTCGCTGGCAGTGTTGTTGGCGGGTTAATTGCACTTCTCTTTGCTCCAAAAAGCGGTAAAGAATTAAGACAAGATATCAAAAACAAAGCAACAGATATAAAAGAAGATATTGATGAAATTTATTCTCAAACTAAAGAAAAAGTTCAAGAGTTGATAAACGAAGGTAAAAAAAAATCCGAGATTTTAGTCCAGGAAGCAAAGGAGAAAGCTCAGAATATTTTATCTGAAGCAGAAAAAGTTTTGGAAGAAGCAAAAATAAAAGCATCAGAAAAAGTCGAGAAAATTAAAACTGATATTTCTAAAGAAGCGGGACGAGTAAAATCAGCTATTGATGCTGGTGTTGATGCTTATAAGAAAGAAAAAGAATCAACATAAGTAATACTGTGGAATTATTATTAAATATTTTTCTTCTGATAGTCTATCTCTCGTTAAGTGCATTTCTTATTTATTTTATTTTTTTCTTGAAGCGTTTGTTGGTTTCTATCAAGAATATTGAGAACAATCTTGAGATAACTTCCAAAAATATAAATCAATTTTTGGAGCAAGCGCAGGTTACACTCAACCACTATTCATCACTCGCTCAAAATATAAATTCTGAATTAGAACAGATTAGCTCTTCTTTAGAAAAATTCAAAGAGACTGCACAAGATTACAAGCGAATTAAGGATAAAGTAGTTAATATTATAGAAGAACCAATTGATGAAATTCAATCGAATGTTAAAGCTGTTTTCAAAGGAGTTCAAGTTTTCTTCCAAACTTTATTTAAACGCTCGGGATAAATTAAATTTTATTTCTAAATTTTCTCGGCAAGTAATTTTACTTTTTTGCTTTTTCAATTTTCAAATCAAAAATTTCAAAATTTATGTAATCTCGATTAACTAAAAATAAATAAGCGGAGGTTTCTCTTGAAAGAATATAAATCAAAAAACATCAGAAATATTACATTAGTTGGGCACGGTGGTGCTGGTAAAACCTCTTTAGTTGAAGCAATGCTTTTTACAGCAGGAGTTACAACAAGATTAGGAAAGATTGAAGACGGAAACACTGTATCTGATTTTAAACCTGAAGAAATCGAAAGACAAATTTCTACTTCTGCTGCATTAATGCATTGTGAATGGAATCAAAACAAAATTAATATCATAGATACTCCAGGATATGCTGATTTTATTGGTGAAGTGTTAAGTGGACTTAGCGTTGCTGATACAGCAATTTTAGTTCTAAAAGCAGTTGAAGGAATCGAAGTTGGTAGTGAAAAGGTTTGGAAGCTGATTAATCAGTATGAGTTGCCAAGGATGATATTAATTAATAAATGTGATAACGAAAGAGCAAATTTCTTTGAAGTAGTAAATGCGATTAATCATAAATTGACACACGATGCTGTTGTTGTTCATTATCCAGTAAATCAAGGATTAAATTTCAACGCTGTTATTGATTTAGTTAAGATGAAGCAGCTTGTATATGAAAGAAATGGTAACGGCAAATATAAGATTGAAGAAATTCCCGATAACTTAAAATCTGAAGCAGAAAAACTTAGAAATGAGTTGATTGAAAAAATTGCCGAGTCAGATGAAGAATTGATGAATAAATATTTTGAGAATGGTGAATTAACCGAAGAGGAATTATTGGTAGGTCTTCGAAAAGGTATATTAAATCGAGTTATTGTTCCAATTATTCCAGTTGCGGCTACATCGAATGTGAATGTAGCTGGATTTATGGATTTTGTAGTCTCATTTTTACCATCTCCAGCAGATAGAAATAAAGTCAAAGCTTATCAAAACGGAAACGAAGTAGAAATTGAAATCAAAGAAGATGGTGAACCAGCACTTTTTGTATTCAAAACAATTGCAGAATCAGCAATTGGGGAATTATCACTTTTCAAAGTTTATAGCGGAACAATTACACATGGATTAGACCTTTTCAACACTTCTACAAACAAATTCGAAAGAACGAGTCAAATTTATATTTTGAATGGAAAGAACCGAACTGAAGTTGCACATCTTTACGCTGGTGACCTTGGTGCAGTTGTAAGATTAAAAGATACGCATACGAATAATACACTTTGTTCAAAAAATTTGAATATTCGTTTCAAAGAAATTCAATTCCCAGAACCAATAATTCATTTTGCAGTGAAACCAAAATCACAAGGCGATGAAGACAAAATTGCAAATGGTTTTCATTCACTCCATCAAGAAGATCCAACATTTGTAATGAATTTTGACCCTGAACTTTCTCAAACAGTAATTGGTGGTCAAGGTGAATTGCATCTAACTTTAGCTGCGAAAAAATTAAAAGATAAATTTGGTGTAGAAGTAGATTTAGTAGAACCAAAAATTCCGTATCGTGAAACTATCAAAGGTGTATGCGAAGACGCCGAATACAAGCATAAAAAACAAACAGGTGGACGAGGTCAATACGGTCATGTTCACCTAAAACTTGAACCGTTGAAAAGAGGTGAAGGCTTCCAATTTGTTGATGCCATTGTTGGTGGTGTTGTTCCAGGTCGTTTTGTTCCTGCTGTTGAGAAAGGAATTCTTGAAACAATGGCAAAAGGTGTGTTAGCAGGTTATAAAGTTGTTGATGTGAAAGTAACCTTGTTTGATGGCTCTCACCATCCAGTTGATTCGGATGAGTTATCATTTAAGATTGCTGGTTCTCAAGCTTTCAAGAAAGGTTTCCTTGCTGCAAATCCTTGCTTACTCGAACCAATACAAGAAGTAACGATTCGAGTTCCTGAAGAATTTATGGGCGATGTAATGGGAGATATATCAAGTCGTCGTGGTAAAATTTTAGGAATGGATTCAGATGGAGAATTTCAAATTATTCGTGCTTTAGTACCTTTAGCTGAGTTGTTCAAGTACGCTACACAACTTAGAAGTTTGACTCAAGGCAAAGGAACTTATGAAATGAAACTTTCACATTATGAAGAAGTGCCAAAGGAAATTGAAGCAAAGATTATTGCAGCAGCTGAAAAGCAAAAGGAAGAAGAAGCTTAATGCAGAAATTATTTTCTCCATGGCGTTCTGAGTATATCGAGTCTTTTCAAAAACCAAAAGAAGATGGATGCATATTCTGCAAAGCTCAATTAGAAGATGTGGAAGATGAAAATTCATTACTTGTTTACAAAGGTAAAGAAGTATTTATTTTGATGAATAGATATCCTTATAATAATGGTCATTTACTTATCATCCCCAATCGACATATTTCCAAGATTTCAGAAATGAGTAACTCAGAACGCCTTGAAACTTTTTTTCTCATTGAAAAATCTATTGAAGCACTTGAAAAAACTATGTCGGCACAAGGACATAATGTAGGAACAAACATAGGTAAAGTTGCAGGTGCTGGAATAGAAGACCACATTCATTTTCATGTGGTACCAAGATGGAATGGTGATACTAATTTTATGCCTGTTCTGGGAGATGTTAAATTGATTTCAGAAGATATGAAAAAAACAAAATTAAGACTCGCTAAATACTTCAAGGAGAATTTATGAGACTCGCAATTATCGGTACTGGTTATGTAGGACTTGTAACAGGCGTTTGCCTAGCTGAAACTGGAAATACTGTTATTTGTGTAGACAAGGACATTAATAAGATTGAACGTTTTAAAAAAGGTGATCCAGTTATTTACGAAAAAAATCTTGCTGAATTATTAAATCACAATCTTCAAAAAAATAGATTAGAATTTACAGATGATTTGCGATATGCAGTTGAAAATTCAGAAATAATTTTTTTCTGTTTGCCAACTCCTCAAGGTGAAGATGGAGCTGCAGATTTAAAACATGTACTTGAAGTCGCTGAACAGTGCGGAGAAATCTTAGCTCAACTCAAAGAAAAATCATACAAAATTTTTGTCAACAAAAGTACAGTACCAGTTGGAACTGCTGAATTAGTTAAAGAAAAAATTTCATCTAAAATTGGTGATTATCCATTTGATGTTGTCTCTAATCCTGAGTTTTTGCGTGAAGGCTTTGCAGTTGAAGATTTTATGAAACCTGATCGAATTGTAATTGGTACTTCATCTGAGCAAGCAAAAGAAAAGATGAAAACTCTTTACGAACCATTTGTTAGAAGTGGAAATCCAATCTACTTCATGGACGAGAAGAGCGCAGAGGTAACCAAATATGCTGCAAATTGTTTTCTCGCAACTAAAATTACCTTCATGAACGAAATCGCAAATTATTGTGAAAAAGTCGGTGCAAATGTTGATATGGTTCGTATTGCTATGGGTGCCGATAGTCGAATTGGTAAACGATTTCTTTTCCCTGGTATTGGTTTTGGAGGTAGTTGTTTTCCAAAAGATATCAAAGCATTACAAAAGTCTTTTCAAGAAGCTAATGTAGAGTCAAATGTAATTGATGCTGTGATTGAAACAAACGAAAAACAAAAATTAATCTTGATTGAAAAAATTCTTAAACATTTTAATAATGATATCAAAGATAAAAAATTTGCTTTGTGGGGATTAGCGTTTAAGCCTGAAACCGATGATGTAAGAGAAGCTCCCGCTTTCAAAATCATTGATAAAATTCTTGAACTTGGTGGACGAGTTACTGCTTACGATCCCGAAGCAATGGAAAATACTTATAAAATTTATGGCAATAAAATTGGTTACGCATCCGATGCAATCACTGCTTGTCTTGATGCGGATGCATTAATAATTGCAACTGAATGGAATGAATTTAGAAGTCCTGACTTTAACGAAATGAAAAGATTGATGAAAGAATTCGTGATTTTCGATGGAAGAAATGTTTTTGATAATGAAAAAGCATTGAAGTATAAATTTGTTTACTATTCAATTGGAAGAAAACCAGTTCTTAAAGAAGATTTAGAAAAATGAAACAACTTGTTCAGAGAATAAAAGATGGGGAGATGAAAGTTGTTGATCTCCCCATTCCATTTTTAAAACCGAAAGGTGTTTTAGTCAAAAATTATTTTTCATTGATAAGTGCAGGCACCGAGAGAACGACAGTTGAAACTGGAAAAGAAAATTTAATTCTCAAAGCTTATAAAAATCCTGATGTTGTAAAACAAGTTTATCAGATTATTCGAAGGGATGGATTAATTCCAACAATTGAGCGTATCTTAGGAAATTTAGAGGATTACAAAACTTTAGGTTATAGTTCTGCTGGTATCGTAATCGAATCTTCAAGTGAAAAATTCAAACCTGGTGATCGTGTTGCTTGTGCTGGTGCTGGTTACGCAAATCATGCAGAAGTTGTCTATGTACCTGAAAATTTATGTGTGAAATTACCAGAAAGTGTTAGTCTTGAGGAAGGTGCGTTTACAACTTTAGGTGCAATAGCACTTCAAGGTGTTAGACTTGCAAATCCAACTTTAGGTGAAAAAATTGTAGTTATTGGACTCGGATTGTTGGGATTAATCACGGTTCAATTGCTCAAAGCAAATGGTTGTACAGTTATTGGTCTCGATGTATCTGACGAAGCACTTGAATTTGCGAAAAAATTTAATTGTGATTATGTGTTCAAAAGTTCAAAGAGCGAGAAAGATACAATAATAAATTTGACTGATGGATACGGTGCAGATAAAGTTTTGATAACGG
Source organism: Ignavibacteria bacterium (assembly GCA_026415235.1). Classification (GTDB taxonomy): domain Bacteria; phylum Bacteroidota; class Ignavibacteria; order Ch128b; family Ch128b; genus Ch128b. The sequence continues at coordinate 56,128 of JAOAHM010000070.1, forward strand.
CTGGTACCGAAAGTAACGAACCAATTGAGTTATCAGGTTTAATTACTCGAGAAAAAGGAAAGGTTATTGTTGTTGGTGCTGTAAAGATGGACATTCCGAGAGGACCATACTTTAGCAAAGAGATTGAGATTGTAATTTCTAAATCTTACGGACCAGGTAGATATGATCCAAAATATGAGGAATATGGAATTGATTACCCTTATGGTTATGTGCGCTGGACTGAAAACAGAAACATGCAATCAATCGTTGAGTTAATCGCACAAAAGAAACTCGATGTCAATTCATTGATTACGCATAAATTCAAAATTGATGAATATCAAAAAGCTTATGATTTGATTCTTGGTAAATCTAATGAGTTCTATCGAGGAATTTTATTCGAATATCAAGATGAAGTTGATTTAAGAAAAAAGACTTTCTACTCAAATACAAAAACAAAAAAAATAGAAAATATTCGAATCGGTTTTATTGGTGCAGGTAGCTTCGCTCAATCGTCTTTACTCCCGCACTTAAAAAATTTAAATGTAAGTTTAGTTAATGTCTGCACGACTGATGGACTTTCTTCAAGTAATGTTGCAAGAAAATTTGGTTTTGAAAAATTCACTACTTCGCCTGAGGAGATTATAAACGATAATGAAATTAATGTTGTCTTTATTGCAACTCGACACGATTCTCACGCAAAATATGTAATCGAAGCTCTTAAAGCTGGTAAAAAAGTTTTCGTTGAAAAGCCATTAGCAATTTACTATGAAGAATTAAGAGAGATAATTGACTTAAATGTTGAAGAAAAATTTTTGCTTGTTGGTTTTAACAGAAGATTTGCAAAAAGTATTCAAGACATAAAAAAACATTTTCCAACTGGACCATTTAATTTTCTTTATCGTGTGAATGCAGGAAAGTTACCACTGGAACATTGGACACAATTCGAAGACCAAGGTGGGAGAATTATTGGAGAAGTGTGTCATTTCATTGATACACTTTCTTTTCTATGCAATTCTTATCCAAAACAAGTTTTTGCTCAAACAATATCAGACAAGATAGGAAACAACAAAGAAGAAGATACTTTATCAATTTTAATAAAGTTTGAAGATGGTTCGATTGGAACAATCGTTTATCAAGCTAATGGTGATGCAGCGTTACCGAAAGAATATCTTGAAGTATCATCTTTACAACGAACAGCTATCTTGAATAATTTTGAAAGTGTTGATTTTTACGCTGGTGGAAAGAAGAGAACAAAAAATTACTATGGTAAAGGTCATAAAGAAGAGGTTGAGGCTTTTATTAATGCAATCAAAAATGGCTACCAACCTCCCATTGAACTTAAATCATTATATCTTACGACTCAAACAACCTTTGCAATAGTTCAGTCAATTAGAACTGGTCAACCAGTCGAAGTGAAAATTTAATTCACCAAAATTTTTATTGCTTCCAACTTGTTTGAAATTCAAACTATTGTAAACTATATTAAATCATCAAAATCAATTTGAAATGAAGAAAATTAAAATTTTGCCAGAATATGTAGCTTCGAAAATTGCAGCAGGCGAAGTTGTTCAAAGACCTGAATCGGTTGTTAAAGAACTTCTCGAAAATTCAATTGATGCTCAAGCTTCTCATATTACTTTAATAATAAAAGATGCAGGTAAAACTTTAATTCAGGTTATTGATGATGGAATTGGTATGTCTGAAGAAGATGCTCGTTTGGCATTTCATAGACATTCAACAAGTAAAATTTCGGATATCGAAGACCTTGAACGCATTACTACCTTAGGATTTAGAGGCGAAGCACTTTATTCAATTGCAGCTGTTTCGAGAGTTGAATTGAAAACTAAAACTGAAGATATGGATTTAGGAACGCACATCATTATTGAAGGTGGAAAATTCTTAGAGCAAAATAAAGTTAATTGTGAAAGAGGCACAAACATTACAGTAAAAAATTTATTCTTTAATGTTCCAGCACGAAGAAATTTTCTCAAATCAAACGCAACTGAATTCAAACACATTTACGACACTTTTCAGAGATTAAGCCTAAGCCATATAAATATAAGATTTACTTTCATTGACGATGATAGACTTGTGATTGACTTGCCTCAATCTTCAATTGAAAAAAGGATTCAATATTATTTTGGTGAATCGTTTTTAGAATCATTAATTCCAGTTCGTTTCGAAAATCAAGATTTACACATTTGGGGTTATATCGGTGCACCACACTTTGCCAAGAAAGTAAAAGGTCAGCAGTTTCTTTTTCTCAATAATAGATTTGTAATTAATAAATCTGTTTCGCATGCAGTCTATCGTGGTTATGAGCATTTGATTGAGAAAGGTGAATATCCTTTCTATTTGATTTTTATCAATCTCGATCCAAAGCGAATTGATGTAAATGTTCATCCATCTAAATTAGAAGTAAAATTTGATGATGAGAATTTCATTTATTCAACAATTTATTCTGCCGTTAAAGAAGCTCTTACGAGCAAAGATTTTTCACCTCAAATTGAACTAAAAGAAGCAGATGATTTTGCAGTTCAAACGAGATTTAAAAATCCAATTGTCGAACCATATAGTTTTATCGCTAAAGAAGTTTATGGTGAACCAAAGAAAGAACTTCCAACTCAAGAAACTCAAATTAATTCATCATCGATGCGAGTTCAAAAGAATAATTTGTTTGAAATAGATTTCCTTGAAAATACAAATGAAGTTTCAATTTCATATACTCAAGAAAATTTAGATGAAGCAACTGTTACTCGACAAGCTTGGCAACTTCATAATAAATATATTCTAACGCCAATTAAAAATGGTTTGATGATAATTGATCAACATGTTGCTCACGAAAGAATTTTATACGAAAAAGCAATTCAAAGTATCGAAAATTCACTTCCATTTTCGCAGCAATTACTGTTTCCACAAACTATCGAATTGAGCAAACCTGATTTAGAACTGATTTTAGAATTGAAAGATTACTTTGAGAAAATTGGATTTGATATCAAAACTTCTGGAAAGTCATCAATCACAATTTATGGTATCCCTCAAGATGTCAAACAGGGCAAAGAGAAAAAAGTTTTACTTGAAATTTTAGAAATGTATCGTGAATTTGCTTTAACTAATGTAACAGACGAAAAAGATAATATTGCTAAATCATTTGCTTGTAAGAGCGCTATAAAAGCTGGAGATCCATTGACCGAGAAAGAAATGTTATCGTTGATTGACAATCTTTTCGCTTGTAAGATTCCTTTTGTTTGTCCACATGGGCGACCTGTATTCATAAAACTTACTATTGACGAACTCGATAGAAGATTCGGGAGAACACCAATTAAAGATTAATCAATAAAAAGTGAGGGCAACATGGATAACAAAAATTTCTTAGAGAAAAAACAACAGTGGAAGAAAGAGGCTGAAGCTCAGCCTACAATTCCAATTACATTCAACTCAATTAGTGGCAATAAGGTAGAAATAATTTATACACCAGATGATTTGGGCGATTTTGATTATGAAAGAGATTTAGGTTTTCCAGGCGAATATCCTTTCACTCGAGGTATTCATAAAAATATGTATCGAGGGAAATTGTGGACGATGCGTCAATTCGCTGGATTTGGAACTCCCGAAGATACAAACAAGCGATTCAAATATTTGCTTGAACATGGACAAACTGGACTTTCTGTTGCATTTGATTTACCAACTTTGATGGGATGGGATGCCGATGCACCAATGTCAGAAGGTGAAGTTGGTATTTGCGGTGTATCTGTTTCATCTCTTGCTGATATGGAAAAACTTTTCGATGGAATTCCACTTGGTGAAGTTTCAACATCAATGACAATTAATTCTCCTGCTGCAATGATTTTTGCTTTTTATCTTGCAGTTGCAGAAAAGCAGGGCGTTGATTTCAAAAAGTTAAGAGGCACTTTACAAAATGATATCTTGAAAGAATATATCGCTCAGAAAGAATACATTTTCCCACCACGACCTTCCATGAAAATTATTGTTGATATGATTGAATATTGTTCGAAAGAAGTTCCACAATGGAATCCAGTTTCAATTAGTGGTTATCACATTCGTGAAGCAGGTTCGACTGCTGCACAAGAACTTGCTTTTACTCTTGCAGATGGATTTGCTTACATCGAAGCTTGCATCGAAAGAGGAATGGATGTAGATGAGTTTGCACCTCGACTTTCATTCTTTTTTAACTCACATTTAGATTTCTTCGAAGAGATTGCAAAATTTAGAGCTGCTCGAAGAATTTACGCACGAAGAATGAAGGAAGTTTATAAGGCAAAAAATCCACGAAGCTGGTGGTTAAGATTTCATACTCAAACTGCTGGTTGTTCTCTTACAGCTCAACAACCAGAAAATAACATTGTTCGAACTGCTTTTGAAGCTCTTGCTGCGGTTTTGGGTGGAACACAATCACTCCACACAAACTCGATGGATGAAACTCTTGCTCTTCCAAGTGAAAAAGCGGTGAAAATTGCATTGCGAACTCAGCAAATTATTGCTTATGAAACAGGAGTAATTAATACAATTGATCCACTTGGTGGTAGTTATTACATCGAAGCTCTAACAAATCGTCTTGAACAAGAAGCAAATGAATATTTCAAAAAGATAGATGAACTTGGTGGCGTAATTCCAGCAATTGAAATGGGATTTTTCCAAAAAGAAATTGCAAATGCTGCTTATCGTTATCAGAAAGAGATTGAAGAAAAACAAAGAATAATAGTTGGTGTGAATGAGTTTGTCGAAAAAGAAGAAAAGATTGAAATACCAATACTCTATATTCCACCAGAAGTTGAGATAAAACAGCGTGAAGCATTAGCAAAACTTCGAAATGAAAGAAATAATCAGATTGTTAAAGAAAAACTTGCTGCTCTTCATCAAGCAGCAATTGATGAAAAGAACTTGATGCCTTATGTTTTAGACTGTGCAAGAAATTATGTTACGCTTGGTGAAATGGTAGATGAATTAAAGAAAGTCTATGGAGTTTATGAAGAAAGTATTGTTTTCTGAAACAAAAACAATCTTACAGCTTATCCGTGTCAAACAATGGATAAAGAATTTCTTTCTTTTTGCACCTTTGATTTTCTCGCATCATTTGTTCGAAGCTACTTATGTTTCCGTAGCGATTAGAGCATTTTTTGCATTTTGTTTTCTATCAAGTGTAGTTTATATAATTAATGATATTGCAGACCTTGAGCAAGACAAAAATCATCCAGTAAAAAAACAACGACCACTTCCTTCAGGAAGAATAACTAAAGCAAATGCAATTATTATCTCGTTTATCTTATTTACTGGGATGATTTTGTTAGCTCATGAAATGAATTTCAAATTCAAATTTGCTCTTTTTGTTTATTTCATAATTAACATATTGTATAGTTTCAAACTAAAGCAAATAGTTTTACTTGATATATTTTTCATTGCATTTGGTTTCATGATAAGAATCATTGCAGGTGCTTGGGCAATTGATGTTTATATCTCAAGTTGGTTAATTCTTACTACTTTATTCCTTTCACTTTTCTTAGCAGTCACTAAAAGAAGAAGTGAACTTTCGGTTGTGGAAAACAGTTCAACTACTCGTAAAGTACTCGGTGATTACTCAATTGTTTTTGCTGATCAAATGGCTACAATTTCTGCTGCTGGAACTGTGATTGCTTATGCTTTATACACTGTTTCGGAAAGAACAAGAGAAATTTTTCAAACTGAAAATTTAATTTTTACTACTCCATTTGTTGTTTATGGAATATTCCGTTATCTCTATTTAGTTCACAAAAAAAATCTCGGTGAAAATCCTACTCAAATTATTACCACAGATTTACCAATGATTATTAACATTTTCTTATGGGTTATTACATCCATTGGCATTATTTATAAATACAAATTCAATGTTTCCGTATGGAAATATATCGAGCAGCTTTTTTAATCGCTTTGATGTTTATGTTTAATCATTGTCATCGTGAATTAACCAAAAATGATGGACTACTTGATGCAGAAATGAAACAGGTCAATCTGTGGCTTGATGCAATGCCTAAAGTCAATGAACCTTCTCTCCTTCATTTTGAAATTGATTTGACTCTAAAAAACAAATCGAACAAACAAATTGAAATTGATTCAATTTCATTTGAATTAATGTTTGATGAAAATTTGAGTTTTATCTTTCCGAAAAAGAAAGAACCACAAATAAAAATCAAACCTTCTATGTCTGTTGAATTTAATAATAAATTTGCTGCTGGTGAGATTAAAGAAATTAAAAAGTTAAGTGATAAAACAGCAAAAATTTTTATCAACTTGTCTTATAAAGAAAATGGGAATTATTTTAATCAAAAGATTTTGTTGGGAGAGAAAAAAATTGAAATGGTTTATTGAGATATGGAATTTGTAGTAATGATTTTAGCACTAATTGGTTCAGCTTACTTTTCGGCAACAGAAATTGCTTTTGTAGTTGCGAATAAAATTAAAATTGAAATCCGAGCCAAACAAAATGTATTTGGTGCAAAAGCTGCAAGAAAAATCATCAAAAATCCTGAAGAAGTTTTTGTTACAATTTTAGTTGCAAACAATATTGCTAACATTACTTTTGCATCTTTCTTTGGTTTGTTCTTACAACAGACCTACCAGCTCTCAGAATTATCAACTTTACTGATAACAACTCTAATCATTTTGACATTTGGAGAGATTATTCCAAAAGCTTTTACACAAGAAGTTGCTGACATTGCAATTTTATATTTCTCATATCCTTTCAAATTTTTCAGAACGATTTTATTTCCAATTGTTCGATTACTTGAAAATATTTCAAAATACATTTTGAAAAGATTAAAAATTGAATTTGACTTACCACAAATTCTTGAAAAAGAAGATATCAAAATTCTATTGAAGGAAAGTCTCGAAGCTGGGGCAGTTGATAAAGAAGATAAAAAAATTATTGATAGAGTGATTGAGCTCGGTGATCAAAAAGTGAGCGAAGCAATGCGACCTCGAACAGAAATTGTGGCTTGTGATATTAATGCAACTAAAGAAGAACTATATCAAATTTTTATTGATAGTGGTTATTCTAAAATTCCAATTTATGAAGGCTCACTTGATACAATTCACGGTGTTGTTTATCTGAACGATTTGTTCACTGATTTCAACCACATAACAGAAATAATGAAACCGATAAACTTTTATCCTGAAACTAAACCAAGTATTGAATTGCTCAAAGAATTTTTATCAGAAGGAATTTCAATTGCTATAATTGTTGATGAATATGGTGGAACTTCTGGACTTGTAACAACTGAAGATTTAATCGAAGAACTTTTAGGTGAAATAAAAGATGAGTATGATATTGATGAAAACATTTGTAGAAAGATTGGTGAAAATGTTTATTTAATAAGCGGAAGAGTTGAAAACGATTTGATCTACGAAAAATATGGAATTCAAATTCCCGAAGGTAAATATGAAACAATTGGTGGATACATAATGAACCGACTTGGTAAAATTCCATCTGAAGGTGAAGAGTTTATCATTGACAATTTCAAATTTACAATCATCAAAGCAACTCCAAATAGGATTGAACTTGTTAAAATGGTAGAATTAAAGAGAGAAGAATGATAATGTTTTTCGAATTGATTAAAACAGATACGAATTCAAAAGCAAGAGCTGGAATAATTCATACTTCACATGGTGATATTTTAACGCCAATTTTTATGCCTGTTGGAACTCAAGGTACAATTAAAGCAGTGGAACATCGAGAACTTGAAGAGATTGGAACGCAAATAATTCTTGGCAACACTTACCATCTTTATCTAAGACCAGGTACGGAAATCTTAGAAAAGTTTGGTGGATTACACAAATTTATCAATTGGAAAAAGCCAATTCTAACTGATAGTGGTGGATTTCAAATTTACAGTCTTGCAGAACTCCGAAAAATTCGTGAAGAAGGTGTTGAATTTAAATCACATATTGATGGCTCCATGCATTTTTTCTCACCAGAAAAAGTGATTGATATTCAGCGTTCCATTGGTTCAGATATTATGATGGTTTTAGATGAGTGTGTTGGTTATCCTGCTCAATATGAATATGTAAAAAAATCTGTAGTACTCAGTTCACAATGGGCAAAAAGATGTTTCGATCATTTCAAATCAACTCAACCAATTTATGGACACAATCAATTTTTATTTGGAATTGTTCAAGGAAGTGTCTTTAAAGATTTAAGAAAAGTATCAGCAGAAGATTTAACTCAAATTGATTTTGATGGATTTGCTATTGGTGGACTTGCCGTTGGTGAATCAACCGAAGAGATGTATGATATTACAGATTTCACCACAGATTATCTTCCACATGATAAACCAAGATATTTGATGGGAGTTGGTCGTCCTGAAAATTTACTCGAAGCGATTGAAAGAGGCATTGATATGTTTGATTGCGTGATGCCCACTCGCAATGGTCGAAATGCTTATTTATTCACAAGCAAGGGAGTACTTCCGATTAAAAATAGTCAGTTCAAAGAAGATGAATCACCAGTAGATGATGAATGTGATTGTTACACATGTAAAAATTTTTCGAGAGCATATTTGCGACATCTTTTTGTTGCAAGAGAGATTTTAGCACTTCAATTAGCTTCTATTCATAATCTCAGATTTTACTTAAATTTGATGTCAGAAGCACGACAAATGATTTTGGAAGGTTCTTTTAGTAATTGGAAAAAAGAAAAAGTAATTCAAATATCAAACAAACTAACAATAAATAAGGAGGAAATCATTGATTAACTCAGTATTATTATTCGCTCCACAACCTGGACAGGATCCTGGTGCAAGTATGTTAAGCACTTTAATAATGTTTGCTGCGATTTTTTTGATAATGTATTTCTTGATGATACGCCCGCAGCAAAAGAGAATGAAAGAACGTGAAAAAATGCTTAGCGAACTCAAGAAAGGTGATAAAGTCGTAATGTCCAGTGGAATATATGGCGTCATCACTTCAATTGATGATAGAACTGTGACTGTTCAGGTTGCTGATAATGTCAAACTAAAATTTGAAAAATCAGCAGTAGCTACAGTTCTCAAAGATTAAATTTTTTCACATCGTTTTAATCATTAGCCGAGAAATTTCTCGGCTTTTTTGTTTATAAAAGGTATAATCGTAGTTTTTTGATTGATAAAAAAAATATATAAAATTATTTCCAACATTTTTGTTTCATTGAAAATTTGTTCGGTCGGGGCAAGCCCCGACCCTACATTTTTAATCGAATATCTCTGCGAACTCTGTGATTAAAAATTTTGCCAAGGAAAATAATCGGTCAAGGCAAGTCCCGCATTTGCAATAACATTGTCATACATTTGCAAATAGGTATCCAAAAAAATTTAAGAAAATTGTTTTTTGCCTCCGCAGGAAAGACAAATAAAATTAATAAAAAACTAAGTGATGAATATATTTATAAAGCACCATCGTTAAGAATTCTTTGTAAAAAGAAAATTATTCAAACAATAAAGTTCCTTATGTGCGACCTAATTGATTAAAAAAATATTTTGGTCAAGACAAACCCGAGTCCAGAAATTTTTTTATTTTTTGTAAAACTAACTAAATAAGATTCCCTTTTCTATTTTCTCACTATAATCTTAAAAAATCATAGTCTTCAGGTAAAAATTTAAGTGTTGCAGTTAATTACCACAAAATTGGACTTTCGAACTTCAAAATTAGGGTTATAAACTTCAAAATTGTAGTTCAAAGCTTCAAACTTGGAGTTCAGAACTTAAAATTTGCAGTTCCAAACCTCAAAATCGGAGTTCAAAGCTTCAAAATCGGGGTTCAGAACTCCAAACTTGCAGTTCCGAACCTCAAAATCGGAGTTCAAAGCTTCAAAATTGGCGTTCAGAACCTCAAATTTGCAGTTCTGAACCTCAAAATGGGAGTTCAAAGCTTCAAAATTGGAGTTCAGAACCTCAAAATTGCAGTTTAAAGCTTCAAAATTGGGGTTCAGAACCTCAAAATTGCAGTTCAGAACCTCAAAATTGGAGTTCAAAACTTCAAAAATCAATCAAAATTAGCTTTTGGCAATAGGGTGACAAGAATGTCAATATTTTGTCAAATAGGGTAGATGTCTATGAAATAGTTTAATTTTTTGGAAATTTATGAATTTATCCGTTTAAGTATAATTCTTAAACACCAAGAACTACCTTATAGTTTACTCTAATTTGGAAAGTTATGATAAATCAGAAC
>JAOAHM010000085.1 GCA_026415235.1 Ignavibacteria bacterium
TCTGCTGCAACATGATAATCTTTGTCACCTACTTTGAAAGCGGAATTTCTCAGATATGTCCAGAGAATTGTAACCATTCCAAGTTCATGTGCGTATTGGAATGCTTGAGAAATCTCTTGAATTTGTCTTTTTGATTCAGCAGAGCCATAATAAATTGTTGCACCAATTGCTACAGCGCCAAGGTCGAATGCTTGTTTAACAGATGCAAATAGAATTTGATCGTAAGTGTTTGGATAACTTAGAAATTCATTATGATTAATTTTTAAGATGAATGGAATTTTATGAGCATATTTTCTTGCAACTGAACCGAGAACTCCAAGCGTCGAAGCAACAGCGTTGCATCCGCCTTCAATTGCAAGTTTTACTATGTTTTCTGGATCAAAGTAAATTGGATTTGGTGCAAATGATGCTCCAGCTGAATGTTCAATTCCTTGATCAACTGGAAGAATTGATAAGTAACCTGTACCAGCAAGTCTACCAGTATTGAAAAGAAGTTGCAGATTTCTCAGAACCTGTGGATTTCTATCAGAAGGTACGAAAATTCTATCAACAAAATCAGGTCCTGGAAGGTGAAGCATATCCTTAGGAACAGTTTTGCATTCGTGTTTCAGTAGGTAGTCTGCTTCATTTCCCAGAAGTTTTACAATTTCATCTATTGTCATTTTTATCTCTCCAATTTTAGTTGTGGTTTTCGACAAATATAAGAAAAATCAGTAGTCGAATTTTTTGATGGTTGTTAATTAATTAGAACTTAAACTGGATTTGTTAAAAAATTGAAAGATTATCCGCATTTTTAATCTAAAATATAAAATTGATAAGTAAATAACCGAACAAATCTTGGAAAATAAAAGGAATAAATTTCTCGCAAAGACGCTAAGACGCGAAGTTTATTTACAATTATAAAATTCAGATTGTTGTGATTATGTTTAAAAAATCTTAATTAACCAAAGCACCTTTTAGTTAAAATGAAACTTTTTAATTACAAATAATTAAAAGAGAAGAAACTTATGTGAACTTGAAATAATCAAAACTTATTTTTTTTTCGTTCTAAACTTAGTAAATTGTTTCGCTATAATGAAATAAATTGAAGGATATAGTTGAAGAGAGTACAATCATCTGACGATCAAAAACTTCAGGAAAAGTTAAAAGCCAAAGGCAATTTACCACGGCATATCGCCATTATTATGGATGGTAATGGTAGATGGGCAAAGAAACGAGGACTTCCTCGTGTTGCTGGTCATTCTGAAGGTGTAAAAAGCGTTCGAGATGTAGTAGAAGCCTGTGCTCAACTTGGTATTGAATATTTAACTTTGTTTGCTTTCTCCACGGAGAATTGGAGACGACCTAAAGAGGAAGTTTCTACTTTAATGAAATTGCTTCTCAAAACTCTCAAAACAGAAACAGATGAGCTTCATAAAAATAATATTCGTCTTCGAATGATTGGCGATTTTGAAACTCTTCCTGAAGAAGTTCAGAAACAACTTAGAGAAGCAATAAAGAAAACAGAAAACAACACAAGATTAAATTTGATTTTAGCTCTTAGCTATTCTGGTAGATGGGATATTCTTCAAGCAACAAAAAAAATTGCTGATGATGTAGCTCGCAAGAGAATCAAAACTTCGGAAATAAATGAAGAGTTATTTAAGCGTTATCTTTCCACTTCACAATTTCCTGAACCTGATTTGCTCATTCGCACCAGTGGGGAAATGCGAGTAAGTAATTTTCTTCTCTGGGAAATTGCCTACACTGAACTATATGTTACCGAAACACTCTGGCCAGATTTCAGAAGAAAAGAATTGTATAAAGCTATTGAAGATTATCAGAAGAGAGAAAGAAAATTCGGTTTGGTAAGTGAGCAGATAAAGAAAATTAAAGGATATGGCAAAAATGTTTTTACCCTCAAGCAGTCTAAATAAATCTCTCAAAATTTTGTTTTTCATTTTAGCTTTATTAGTTGAGTTAACTTTAGCTCAACAAAATCTTCCTACTTATAAGATTTTAGGAATTTCTGTTGAAGGAAATGTAACTGCAGATCCAGCTGTAATAATTGCTGCAAGTAGCTTGAAAATTAATGACGAAATTCAAATTCCAAGCGATGCAACAATAAATGCGATTAAAAGAATTTTAGCTTTAAATATTTTCTCCGATGTACAGTTAATCAAAGAACGACAGGTTGGCAATGGAATTTATATTCTTATAAAAGTTCAGGAATATCCTCGATTAGAAGATTTTGTTATTGTAGGTAATGATGAAATTGGAGAAAAAGATTTAAAGAAAGAGATTACATTAATTAAAGGTCAAACATTAAAGCCACAAGATATTAGCAAACTGAAACGAAACATTCTTCGTCTTTACGAAGAAAAGGGAATGCTTAACGCTAACATTACTACAACACTCTTAGAATTTTCAAAAGTTGATACAACAAAGAAAAAATTACTTATCCGTTGGATTAATAGATACGATAGTGAAGATACTCACACTATGGAAATTGATAGAAGCGACAAAGCAGCAGTTGAAAATATCGAGAGAATGAAAAATAGAGTACTCTTAAAAATTAAAATTGATGAAGGCAATGTTGTATTAGTCAAAAAAATAAATTTCTTCGGAAATAAAAATTTCTCTAAAAGCAAACTTATTAGTCAATTTGATGAGACAGTTGAAAAGAGATGGTGGCGCTTCTGGAAGAAAGAAAAATTTGATAAAAAGAATTTCGAGAAAGATAAAGAAGCATTAATAAAATTTTATAAAAAGAACGGATATAAAGACGCAACCATACTTCAAGATTCAGTTTATCTTGACGAAAACAAAAAAAATCTTTTCATAGATATTTATCTCTACGAAGGTCCTCAATATAAAATTCGAAATATTCAATGGATTGGCAATACAGTATTTCCAACGGAAGTTTTGAATAAGCGACTTGGTTTCGAGAAAGGTGATATCTTTGATTACGAGAAATTTGAAAGAAATCTTAGACAGAACGAACAACAATCTGATGTCTCTTCACTTTACTTTGATAATGGCTATCTCGGATTTTCATTAAAGACCGAAGAAGTTAAAGTGGCAGATGACTCTTTAGATATTATTATCAAGATAGCTGAAAGAAATCAATTCAAGATTGGATATGTTGAGATTAAAGGTAACGACAAAACGATGGATAAAGTTATTCGTCGTGAGCTTTTCACAAGGCCTGGTGATTATTTCAATCGTGGACTTTTATTGAGAAGTCTTCAGCAACTTGCTAATCTTCAATACTTCAATCCTGAAAAATTATATCAGGAAGGAATTGATTACTTCCCTACTTCAGATTCAACCGTTGACATTACTTACAAAGTCGAAGAAAAGTCAAGTGATTATTTAAATGCTTCGGTTGGTTATAGTGGCAGTTGGGGATTTAGTGGTGCAGTAGGAATTACTCTCACAAACTTTTCACTTTCCAATCCATTCAAACTTGGTGGTGGACAAATTTTAAATTTCAATTGGCAGTTTGGTATTGGTAATTATTATAGAACATTTCAACTTGGATTTACCGAACCATGGTTTATGGATACTCCAACTTCTGTTGGCTTTGATGTTTTCGATACAAGACAAATTTACATTTACGAATTAAGGCAATATGGTGGAAGTATTCGAGTTGGTAGAAGACTCTCTTGGCCTGACGATTATTTCACAGTAAATGGTAGTCTCAGATATTATATGAATGATGTTAAAGGTGGTGGTGGTTACTATCGAGAAGGAATGTATAAACAATATTCACTCGCATTTGGAATTGGAAGAAAAGATATTGATAATCCAATCTTTCCAAGCACTGGAAGTATTTTTAATGTTGATTTTGATTTATCTGGTGGACCTTTCCTTCCTGGTGATGTTGATTATCTAAAAACAGACATTAATCTCGAAGTTTATAGACGATTGTTTGGTTCAAATAAGATTACTTTCTTCCTCGGTAATTATTATGGATTTATTTACGAGCTTGTACCTAACACACCAATTCAACCATTTGAATATTATTACATGGGAGGAAGTGGATTAATTATTGCAACTGAACCTTTGCGTGGATATGATGACCGTTCAATTGGTCCAAAGAATGTTAATGGAAATGTAATTGGTGGAAAAATATTTGTTCGAAATACAGCAGAACTTAGACTTGCCGTTACACTTCAACCAATGCCTCTTTATGTACTGGCATTTGCTGAAGCTGGAAATGTATGGAGAGATATGAAAGATGTTAATATATTTGATTTGAAACGAAGTGTTGGATTTGGTGCTCGTGTATTGATTAATCCAATTGGAATGATTGGATTTGATTTTGGTTATGGATTTGATAGAAAATCTGTTAGTGGTTTTGATCCACAATGGATATTTCATTTTCAATTCGGTAGAGGAATGTAAAACAATAATAAAAAATGAGGTTAACAGTGAAAGCTATCAATTTAATTTTATCTTTGATTATTTTCTTATCAATTACTTTGTATGCACAACAACCACAATTAAAAGTCGGTGTTGTAGATTCAGAAATAATTTTAAGTCAATTGCCTGAATACAAAAAAGCTCAAGATCAATTAAATGAGATTGTGAAAAAATGGCAGGCAGAGCTCGATAGCCTTTCGATGGAATATCAAGAAAGGCTCGAAAATTACAGAAAGCAAGAAGCAATGATGACCGACGATGTGAAATTGAAAGAACAACAAGAAATTATGAAATTAGAGCAGGAGATTTATACTTTCCGTCAACGAAAATTTGGTCAGCAAGGTGATTTTGCAATGGAACAGGAAAAACTTCTTTCACCAATTAAACAAAACATCATCAAAGCTATTGAAAAAGTAGCTAAGGAAGAGAAAGTTACATTAGTTTTAGATAAAGCTGGTGAAGTTGTTGTTCTTTATTCCGATCCATCTTATGATTTAACTTTCAAAGTCCTCGACCAACTAAGAAGAGGAAAAGTAAAATAATTTAAGAGGCTTTTATGAAAAAGCTAATCATTCTCTTCGCATTCTTTTTTATTTCTGTTCCAATTTTTGCTCAGGTAAAAATTGGGTTCATAAATTCAGAAGCAATTATGAAAGAGCTTCCTGAAGCACAAGATGCTCAAAGAAAACTTGATAATCTTGTTCAAGAATGGCAAGCAGAGCTTCGTCGTCTCGAAAGCGAATGGAAAATGAAATACGATGCATATGATCGAGATAAATTAATTATGAGCGATCAAACACGAGCTGAAAAAGAAAAAGAGCTTGTTGATTTGGAAAATAGAATTATGCAATACCGAGAGCAAAAATTTGGACAGAACGGAGAGCTTTTCCAAAAACAAGAAGAGTTCATGAAACCAATTCAAAATAAAATCTTCACAACCCTTGAGAAGATTGCGAAAGAAGAAGGATATGATTTTGTTTTCGATAAAAGTGGTGAAATCTTATTGCTCTATGCAAACGAAAAATATGATTTAACAAACAAAGTCTTACAAGCATTGAAGTGAAAGTTTATGGAAATAACAGTAGAAGAAATTGCTTCGTTGGTTGGTGGCGAGGTCGTCGGTGATGGAAAGAAGATAATTCGTAATGTAGCTAAAATCGAAGAGGCTGGTGAAGATGATTTGACCTTTCTTTATCAAGAAAAGTATGAGAAATATTTAAGTCCAGACTCTTCATTTGCAGTTCTTGTTAACAAAGATTTTTCGAAATCATATCCATCGCTGACATTTATAAAAGTCGCTGAACCTTATCTCGCATTCATCAAAATCATTGAAAAATATTTTATTCCTGAAGTTGAACTGCCACCACTTTTTAGCAAAACAAAAGATGAAGTAAACTTTTCCTTTGGAAAAAATTTTAGATGCGGAGAGAATGTATCAATTGGTAAAAATTGTAAAATTGGCGATGATGTAACAATCTTTTCGAATGTAGCAATTTTAAATGATGTTGAAATTGGAGATGGAACTGTAATCTACCCAAATGTTACAATTAGAGAACGCTGCAAAATAGGAAAGCGAAACATAATTCATTCAGGAGTTGTGATTGGAAGTGATGGCTTTGGTTATTACAAGTTAAGCGATAAGTCGTACAAAAAAATTCCGCAAATTGGAATTGTCGTCTTAGAAGATGATGTTGAAGTTGGTGCAAATACATGTATTGACCGAGCAAGCATAGGCGAGACAAGAATTAAAAAAGGAACCAAGATTGATAACTTAGTTCAGATTGCTCACAATGTTGTGATTGGTGAAAATTGTGCAATCTCTGGTCAAACTGGATTTGCTGGAAGTACAAAAGTTGGAAATAATGTGATTGTAGCTGGTCAGGTAGGATTTGCTGATCATATTGTCGTTGAAGATGATGTTGTTGTTATGGCAAAGACTGGCGTTTCTCACAGTCTAAAGAAGGGCAAAGTTTATTTTGGTTATCCAGTGATGGAAGTTAGAGAAGCATTTAAGTTGCATGCTCTCTATAAAAATCTTCCAGAACTGAGAGAAAAAATTTTTGAATTAGATAAGAAATTAAATGAGTTAGTTCAGAAATTGAATGAAAGCAAATAGGAGAACTCAAAATGGTTGAAAAGCAGAGAACGATTGCTAAACCTGTTACTGTAAGTGGAATAGGGATTCATACTGGAACTCAATGCACAATGACATTCAAACCAGCACCAGAAAATTATGGAATAAGATTTATTCGAGTTGATTTAGGAGGAAATCCTGAAATTCCTGCTATAGTCGAAAATGTTGTGGATGTTTCACGAGGAACCACCATTGCAGTAGGTGAAGCAAAAGTTCATACTGTTGAACATGTTTTAGCTGCTGTTTATGGATTAAAGATAGATAATCTGAAAATTGAATTAGATGGAATTGAACCACCAATTGGTGATGGAAGTGCAAAACTATATGTTGATGCATTGCTCGAAGCAGAAATTGTTGAACAAGAAGCTCCGAAAGATTATTTAGTAATTGATCAAACTGTAATGTATCACGATGAAGAAAGAGGAATTGATATTGTTGCTCTTCCGTTGGACGATTTCAGAATTACAATAATGATTGATTACAACAATCCAGCTCTTGGAAGTCAACACTCATCTTTATTTAGCCTTGAAAAAGAATTCATTACAGAATATTCAACTGCAAGAACATTTTGTTTCTTGAGTGAAGTAGAACAACTTGTAAATCAAAACTTAATCAAAGGTGGTGATATTGATAATGCAGTTGTTATTGTTGACAGAAAACTTTCAGACGAAGAATTAAATAATCTTGCTCAAAAACTAAACATCAAACATCCACTTTTCCTTGGTGAGAATGGAATTTTGAACAACGAAACTTTGCGTTTCAAAAACGAACCTGCAAGACATAAAGTTTTAGATTTGATTGGTGACCTTGCACTGATTGGCGTTCCTTTGAAAGCTCAAATTCTTGCTGCTCGTCCAGGCCATAAAGCTAATGTTGAATTTGCTCGAATGATTAGAAAACTTTATCAGCAAAAGAAACTTGAGAAAAAATATCAGTTCATTAAAAAAGAAGGTGTTGTTTTTGATGCAAATGCAATCTTAAGAATTCTGCCTCATCGCTATCCTTTTGTTTTAGTTGATAAGATTGTTGATTTGAAGATGGGCGAAAAAGTTGTTGGAATTAAAAATGTGACAATTAACGAACCATACTTTCAAGGACATTTTCCTGGTCAAATGGTTATGCCTGGAGTTTTAATAATCGAAGCACTTGCACAAACAAGTGGAATTCTTTTGCTTAATTCAATTCCTGATTTTGATAATAATCTCGTTTACTTTATGGCGATTAATAATGCAAAGTTCAGAAGACCTGTTGTTCCTGGTGATCAGTTAATACTTGAAGTAGAGCTTGTTAATCAAAGAAGCAAAACATTTACAATGAAAGGTCGTGCAATAGTTGATGGTAATCTTGCAGCTGAAGCAGAATTTATGGCTGCAATTGTTCCGAAGGAAGAAAGTCAAAAATCACAGAAATAAAAAATTGTATGCCTGAAATTCATCCTACCTCAATCGTATCAAAAGATGCTCAAATTGCAGACGATGTAATAATTGGTCCCTTCTGTATTGTAGAAGGAGATGTGAAAATTGAAAGTGGAACGAAATTATTGAGTCATGTTGTGATTTACGATGGTGCAAGAATTGGAAAGAACAACAAAATTTTTCCCGGCACTGTGATAGCAGCTGTTCCACAAGATTTGAAATTCAACAACGAGTACACAGAAGTTTTTATTGGTGATAATAATACAATTCGAGAAGCTGTAACAATTAGTCGTGCAACTTCTGCAACAAAAAAAACAATTGTTGGAAGCAATTGTCTTTTAATGGCTTATGTTCATGTTGCTCATGATTGTGTTGTTGGAAATAATTGCATACTTGCAAATTCAGTTGAACTTGCTGGTCATGTTCATGTCGAAGATTATGTAATAATTGGTGGACTTACAGGAGTTCATCAATTTACTTCCATTGGTCAACATTCTATGGTTGGTGCTTGTTCAAAAATTGTTAAAGACATTCCACCTTATACTTTGTTTAGTGGAAATCCAATTAGATACGAAGGATTAAACATAATTGGACTTCGACGAAGAGGATTTTCATCCGATGCAATAGCCTCATTGAAAGAAGCTTACAACATTTTATATAGTCCGTATTACAACACAACTCAAGCAGTTGAAAAAATTAAATCTGATGTAAAACAAACAAACGAAGTAAAAGCATTGCTTGCTTTCATTGAAAAAAGTCGTCGTGGTATTAGCAAATGAACTTTTGGAAATTTCTTGATACAGGTGAGAACACAGGCAAATTCAATATGGATTTTGATTTGAGTTTGGTTGAAAGAGTAAATAGTGAAGGAGTTTCTTTTATTCGATTTTATCAATGGAAGCCTTATGCAATTTCGCTCGGATATCATCAAAAAATTGAAAGCATAAATGTTGAGCTTTGCAAAGAACATTCAATTGATATCGTGCGAAGACCAACTGGTGGTAGAGCAATTTTACATTCTGATGAATTAACTTATTCGGTAGTTACTCCCATCAAAAATTTTTCACCACACGAGCTTTATTACAAAATTAATCTTGCTTTAATAGAAGGTTTACATAGTTATGACATCAGATTAAAAGATGTTGAACTCGAGAAAGCACAAATTGATTTTAAAAACTTCTACAAGTCATCGAAGTCAATTCCATGTTTTTCAAGTTCAGCAAGAAATGAAATAAAATTTCAAAACAAAAAGCTTGTAGGTTCTGCTCAGAGAGTTATAAATGATGTGCTTCTTCAACATGGTTCAATTTTGATTGGTGAGTATCATAAGAAAATAGTTGAATTTTTGAATTTGAATGATGATGAAAAAGCAATGCTAAAAAATGAATTGGATGAAAAAACAATTTCACTAAAAGAAATATTAAATGAAGAAATTAATCTCAATAATTTGAAAAACTCTCTCCTGAAAGGTTTTGAAAAAATTTTTGAAATAAGTTTGATTGAAAGTGAGGTAACAATATGAGTACAACAACTGAGATTAAGAAAGTTACAACTCGTAGAATTCAAGAGATGAAAGATCGAGGAGAGAAAATCACCGCACTTACTGCATACGATTTTTTAATTGCAAGATTGTGTGATAGAGCAGGAATTGATATTATTCTTGTAGGCGATTCTGTTGGCAATGTTTTTCAAGGACATCTTACCACTTTACCTGTAACTCTTGAGGATATGATTTATCACACTAAAGCTGTTCAGCGTGGTGTAAAGCGAGCAATGATTGTTGTTGATATGCCCTTTATGAGTTATCAAACAAATGTTGAAGAAGCATTTCGTAATGCTGGCAGAATTATGAAAGAAACAGATGCAGGTGCAGTAAAAATAGAAGGTGGTGAAATATTTGCTGAAACTGTTGCTAAACTTACCGCTAATGGAATTCCAGTGATGGGACACATTGGATTAACTCCACAATCAATTCATCGTTTTGGTGGATATCAACCGAGAGGAAAAGAAAAAGAAGAAGCTCAACAATTAATTCGAGATGCAAAAGCACTTGAAGAAGCAGGTGCATTTGCAATTGTTATTGAAAAAGTACCAGCTAAACTCGCAAAACGAATAACTCAATCAGTAAAAATTCCAACAATTGGTATCGGTGCAGGAAAATATGTAGATGGACAAATTCTTGTTGTTTATGATATGCTTGGATTAACAGAAGAATTCAACCCACGATTTGTTAGAAAATATGCCCATCTATCAGAAACAATTTTCGATGCTTTCAAACATTACATCGAAGATGTTCGCAGTGGCGACTTCCCAAATGAAAAAGAAAGCTATTGATTAATTGATTTAATTCTTCTCATCAACACACTCACTCTTTCAATTTTCATAAAATATTTATTACACAATTTTTTATTATTCTTCTTTCCAGAAACTCATTCAACTTTTTTTGAATTAATTTGTGAAAAAATTTTTTGTTGAGAAGTCCATTGAAAAATTTTTTTGATTTCATCAGAGAAAATTTTTTCAATCACTTTGATTAAAAAAAATTTTTTTGATGATAAAGTTGTTTAAGAAGATGTATCACATCATTCAAAAAACTTTATGTTGAATGAATGATGATGTGATGTTGTTAAAAAGTGTGATGAAAAAATTTAAAAGTTGTTGAAAAACTATTGACAAAAAATTTTTAAATAATATATTAGCAATAGAATCAAAAAAATATGTTGAACAAATTGAGAGAGTGATTTATTAGTACTAATACTTCTTCTGATAAAAGATTGAATGTTGTTCTTACCTACAACATAAAACAAGAAAGTTTTAACACACCATCGGCTAAGTATCCTTTTCTCAAAAAATTCAATTACTCAGCTAACATTAGTGAAGATACATTTGCAGAGTGGGATACAGAAGAAACAATTAATGCAGTTCGTGATGCACTTTCAATTTATCACGATGTAACTTTAGTTGAAGCAGATAACGATGCATTCGAAACATTTCGTGAATTGAATCCAGATATTGTTTTCAACATCGCTGAAGGTTTTAATGGCATTAGTCGTGAAGCACAAATTCCAGCAATGTTAGAGTTTTTGAACATTCCTTACACAGGTTCTGATCCAGTTACACTCGGAATTTGTCTTGATAAATCTCGAACAAAAGAAATTTTATCTTACTATAAAATTCCTACTCCACAATTTCTTCTCGTTGAAAGAGGAGATGATTACTCGACAATTGACTTTCCGCTTCCAGCAATTGTTAAACCAGTTGCAGAAGGTTCAAGCAAAGGAATTTATAATTCTTCTGTAGTGAGAACAAAAGATGAGTTGATAAGAGAGATTAAGAAAATTCACGAAATTTATAATCAAGCAGCTTTAATTGAGAAATTTCTTGAAGGAAGAGAATTTACCGTTGCAATACTGGGAAATGGAAAAGATGCTCGTTGTCTTCCAATTATCGAAATGAAATTTGAAGAATTACCTGAAGGAATTCTACCAATTTATTCATACGAAGCAAAATGGATATTTGATACACGAGAAGAACCACTTGATATTTATGAATGTCCAGCAAACATAGACGAAAATCTAAAAGCAAAAATTGAAAAAGTCGCCCTCGATACTTACCGAGTTTTGAAATGTCGTGATTGGTCAAGAATTGATATTCGACTGGATGAAAATGGAATTCCAAATGTATTAGAAATAAATCCTTTGCCTGGTATTTTACCAAATCCAAATGATAATTCTTGTTATCCAAAAGCAGCTCGTGCAGCAGGTATGACTTACGAAGAAATGATTAATGCTGTATTGAATGAAGCAAGAAAAAGGTATGGCATATGAAAGAAAACATTAAAGTCTTACTTGCTTACAATCAACCTGTTGGTGGAATTTATGAAAGTTACGATGGGAAGCGAAAAAAATCGGAAGCTTCAAATGTTATAGACCTTTCCGAAGTAGGTGTGATTGAAGAATACGAAGAGATTAAAGAAACTCTTACTGCAAAAGGAATAGAAACAGAAACCTTTAATTTACTCGATAACATTCAAGAACTTTGTTCGAAATTAGCTTCGAAAGAATACGATGTAGTTTTCAATCTTGTTGAAAGCGTTGGTGGAGAATCGGTAAAGGAAATGTATGTTGCAGGAATTTATGAATTGTTTAATGTACCTTACACTGGATGTAGTGCAGTTACACTTGGATTGTGTTTGAACAAACATCGAGCAAAGTTGTTTATGAAAGGTGCAGGTTTTAATGTTCCAAATTGGCGCTTATACGAAACACCAAATAAAATTTCTTTTGATTTGAAGCCAGAGTTCCCGTTGATTGTTAAACCATCTCGTGAAGATGCAAGCGTTGGAATTAGTGAACAATCAGTTGTTTTCAATGAACAAGAATTAAAAGAACAAGTCGAATATCTCTTCACAACATTGAAACAACCAATTTTAGTTGAAGAATATATAGATGGAAGAGAAATTAACTCAGCAATTTTAGGTGATAAAGAAAAAATTGCTCTTCCACTTTCCGAAATTAGTTTCGATACTTTACCTGATGATTTACCAAAAATTGTAACTTATGAAGGAAAGTGGATTAAAGAGAGTTTGTATTATCAAAATACAATCCCAGTTTGTCCTGCACCTTTGGAAGAAAAACTATCTAATCAATTAAAACAAATTGCACTTGAAGTTTCAAATCTTTTTGGTTGTCGAGATTATTGCAGAGTTGATTTAAGATTGGATAAAGAAAATCGTCCTTATGTTCTTGAAGTAAATCCCAATCCAGATATATCAATTGATGCAGGTTTTGCAAGAGCAGCAAAAGCTTATGGATTATCTTACGACGAGTTGTTAATCAAAATAATTGAATTCGCATTAGAAAGAAGATGATAATTAGAGAAATGAAAAAAGAAGATAGAGAACAGTTAAAAGAAATTTTGTTCAATACTCAAAATTTTTCAATTGAAGAGAAAGAAGTAGGATTGGAGCTCATTGATATTGCTCTGAATAATCCGAACCAAAAAGATTATTATTTCAAAGTTGCCGAAGAGAACGAAAGAGTTTTAGGTTATTATTGCATTGGTCATCGTGCTTTGACAGATGGAGTTTTTGATTTGTATTGGATTGTTGTCTCACCAGATGCAAGAGGATTGGGAATTGGAACAAAATTGATTGAAGACGCAGAAGAATTTGTTAAATCAAAAAATGGAAGATTAATTCTTGCTGAAACTTCATCACGTGATGATTATGCAAGCACAAGAGAGTTTTATAAAAAAAATAATTATAAAGAAGTAGCTATCATCAAAGATTTCTATCGTGTTGGTGATAGCTTAATAATCTTCGGCAAATACATAAACAACCAAGGAGAGTAACTATGGAACTCTGGCAAAAAATGATCAGAGATAGCATTCATTCAGTCGATCAACTCGTCGAAAAATTTAAACTCGATAGACGAGTGGCTGAAAGGCTGGACAAATTTTTCCAGGCTCGCATTAATCCATATTACTTAAGCTTAATTCGTTACCCTGGTGACCCAATCTGGCTTCAATGTGTACCTGATGAAACAGAATTAAGCGACATTGATGCTCCCGAAGATCCACTTGGCGAAGACTCGATGAGTCCCGTTCCAAACATTACTCATCGTTATCCCGATCGTGTCTTGTTCTTAACAACAAGTCAGTGCGGAATGTATTGTAGATTTTGTACAAGAAAAAGAAAAGTTGGTGACTCGTCTAAAATTTCAATGCGAGGACTCGAAGCAGCATTTAAGTACATTGAAGAACACACTGAAATTAGAGATGTAATTCTTTCTGGCGGTGATCCATTGATGTTAACAGATACAATGCTCGAAAAAATTCTTCAAAGATTAAGACAAATTCCTCATGTTGAAATTATCAGACTTGGTACAAGAATGCCCGTTGTTTTACCACATCGAATTACTCCAAAACTTGTTCGAATGCTCAAAAAATATCATCCGATTTATGTGAACACTCATTTCAATCATCCTTGGGAAATTACTCCTGAAAGTAAACGAGCTTGTGAACTTTTAGCTGATGCTGGTATTCCAATTGGTAATCAAACAGTTCTGATGAAGGGTGTGAACGATGACCCTGAAATTATCAAAGAACTATTCAGAAAATTATTGCTAATGCGAGTTCGACCATATTATCTCTATCAAGCCGATTTGACAAAAGGTGCAAATCATTTCAGAACTCCTGTGAAAGTTGGTCTTGAAATAATGGATAAGTTAAGAGGACATACTTCTGGACTTGCTGTTCCTTACTATGTAATTGATGCACCAGGTGGTGGAGGTAAAATTCCATTGCTTCCACAATACATCTTATATCAAGATGATGAAAAGTTAATCTTAAGAAATTACAAATACGAAACTTTTGTCTATCCAGATGTCAAACCAGAAGAATATCGAAGTGGAATTCCAATTCAAACTGATAACTATGAAAGCACAACAACTATATCGTTGCCTGTAATTCAAAATCAAAATGAATAATCATTTTAATTTTGATGAAGACCGATTGATTTTAATGTAATTGTTCCAATTTATTAAAGTTACTTTGTTTGAGTTTAATCAATTCGATATTATTTCTTTTCTTAAAAGCGAAATAATTATTCTTCTTGATTTAGCAAAAATTCGAGCATCGTTACTTGAAGCTTAGCCAGTTGAAAATACTAATTTTAAATTAAGTTTTATATTACTTCCTTTCGCTTTTTATCTGAGATTAGGTTGATTAAAAATTTTTTTGTTCTCTCATTAACTAATGAAATCAATTCAAAACAAAAGTTATTGTAATCATTCCGCTTTTAATTTTCAGAGAGATTAAAATATAAAATGAGAATGTTTTTATAATTTTTTTCTTTTCTTATCTTTTAATAAAAATTTTATTACCATGAAAAATATTTTTGAAAATTTTGGTTTGTATCTTGATTACTACGAACTCACAATGGCTCAAGGTTACTTTTTGAGTAACCGTCATGAATTAAGAGCCAATTTTGATTATTTCTTTAGAACCAATCCATTTGGTTCGGGTTACACAGTTTTTGCTGGACTTGCAGATTTCATCGAGCTTCTTCAAATGTTTCGATTTGGTTCTGAAGGAATAGATTACTTGCATCAAAAAGGATTTAAAGATGATTTTTTGGAATACCTCAAAAACTTTTCATTTAAAGGAACAATTTACTCGGCGCAAGAAGGTGAAATTGTCTTTCCCTATGAACCATTAATTCGTGTTGAAGGAAATATTGTTGAGACACAGATTATTGAGTCCATGCTTTTGAATATTATCAATTTTGAATCTTTAATTGCTACTAAATCAAGAAGAATAAGGTTTGCTGCAAAAGATAAAATATTCTCTGATTTTGGTTTGCGTAGAGGTCAAGGACTTGCTGCAATTTTCGCAAGTCGTGCTGCTGTAATTGGCGGAGCTAATAGTACATCAAATGTTTTAGCTGCGTTCAATTACGATTTAACTCCTGCAGGAACTCAAGCACATTCATGGATTCAAAGTTTTGGAGATGAACTTGAAGCATTTAGAAAATTTGCTGAATTCTATCCAGATAATTGTGTTTTGCTTGTTGATACTTTTGATACTTTGAGAAGCGGAATACCAAATGCAATTAAAGTTGCAAAAGAACTTGAGCAAAAAGGTAAACGATTAAAAGCAATAAGACTCGATAGTGGTGACCTTGCTTACTTCTCAAAGAAAGCAAGACGAATGTTAGACGATGCTGGTCTTACTTATGTAAAAATTGTTGCTTCAAATCAGCTCGATGAATATTTGATTAAAAGTCTTGGAGAACAAAACGCCCCAATTGATTTTTTTGGTGTTGGAACTAATCTAATAACTGGTCAGAAAGATGCAGCTCTTGATGGTGTTTATAAAATCAGCATGATTGAACATAATCCAACCATTAAACTTTCAGAAGATATAAGTAAAGTAACTTTGCCAGGGAAAAAGAAAGTCTATCGTTATTTTAATGGAGAGAATAAATTTTATGCAGATTGTATTGCTCTGGAGGAAGAAGATGAAATTGAGATGATGCATCATCCCTTTGACATTTATAAAAAATGTAACTTAAAAGGTTTGAGTCGAGAAGAAATTTTGCACAAAGTTGTTGATGAAGGAAAAATTCTTCTTGAGAATAGATCGGTCAATCAAATTGCGGAGTATAATGAATGGAGATTTTCTCAGTTGCCTGATGAACATAAGCGATTTGAATATCCACACATCTATAAAGTTGGTGTGAGTACAAAACTTTTAAATCTTAGAGATGAATTAATTAAGAAAAATAAGGAGGAAAAATTATGAAAGCCTTGTTCATAGTTGATTTGCAAAATGATTTCTGTCCATGGGGAGCTTTACCAACTCCAAAAGGTGATGTAATAATTCCTGTGATTAACAAATTAATGGATAAGTTCGATATGGTTCTTGCATCAAAAGATTGGCATCCAGAGGATTCAATTCATTTTCAGAAATGGCCTGTACATTGTGTTCAAGGAACAAAGGGAGCAGATTTCCCCGAAGGTCTAAACTCTGAAAAAATTCACAAAGTATTTTTGAAAGGAACTGGAAATAAAGACGATGGTTATTCCGCATTCGAAGCAACAAATGAAAACCTCGCAGAATTTTTAAGACAAAATAATGTTGATGAGCTATATGTAACAGGACTCACTGCTGAGTATTGTGTGAAGCAAACAGTTTTAGATGCACTTAAAAATGGTTTTAAAACATTTGTTATCAAAGATGGTGTTGAAGGAATTCATCAAAATGAAGGTGATTTTGAAAAAGCAATGAAAGAAATGGAAGAAGCTGGTGCAGTGATTGTAAATTCTAATGATTTGAAGTTTGAGTGAATTTTTGTTTTTCAACTTTATAAAGAAATTACTTAGGTAAACTGAAAATTTTATAACCTAATTTTTACATTTTAAATTTATCGCATCTTTGCATTAAACATAAATAACAACTACAATTTTATTTCAAAATTTTTATTAACCACATTGTTTTTCTTTTTTCGATTCATCTAAACTATTTCAATCTCTCTGCATAGATTTTACACCGACAAAGCTTTTTTAGTTAAATAGAATTGTTAATGTTAATCGTTCAAAAATTATTTTGCTAATCATTTCTTTGAATTAATTAACTTTTGAAAAGCCTATCACAATTTTTATTTTTGAAGAAATTTTCAAGGTAAGGTAATGAGATTATCGAAAGCATTTATTCCAACAACTAAAGAAGCCCCAGCAGATGCAGTTATTCCAAGTCACATTTTAATGATGCGAGCTGGAATGATTAGACCACTCGCTGCTGGTATTTATTCATTTCTTCCTCTCGGTTATCGAATGATTAAAAAAGTTTGCGACATCATTCGAAGAGAAATGGATGCAATTGGTGGACAGGAATTTCATCTTCCTGCTCTAAATCCAAAAGAAATTTGGGAAAAAACCAATCGTGTTGAAGCTTTTGGTGATATTTTGTTTCATGTTAAAAATCGTGATTATGTTCTCGCTCCGACACACGAAGAAATAATTGCTCAAATTGCAGCTGACCATGTTAAATCTTACAGAGATTTACCACAAATTTGGTATCAAATTCAAACCAAATTTCGAAATGAACCAAGACCACGAAGTGGTGTAATTCGTGGAAGACAATTTTTAATGAAAGACTCTTACTCGTTAGATCGAGATTGGGAAGGACTTGATCGAAGTTACGAACTTCATGCAGAAGCTTATCGAAGAATTTTTACGGCATGTGGATTAAAATTTTTTGAAGTTGGTGCATCAACAGGTGCAATGGGCGGAACAGGTTCACAAGAGTTTATGGTTGAGTCCGATGCTGGTGAAGATACATGCGCAATTTGTGATAATTGCGGTTATGCTGCTAATGTGGAAGTAGCAAAAGCAAAAGTTGAAGATTATCCACGAGAAGAAAAATCGGAAGAGCTTCATGAAATTTATACTCCAAATGTCAGAACAATTGATGAACTTTCAGAATTCTTAAAGATTCCAACAACAAAATGTGCAAAGTCGAGAGTTTACATTCATAATGGAAATCCTGTTTTAATTTTGATGTTAGGCAACGATGAAGTCAACGAAGAAAAATTAGTTGCAGCACTTGGTGGGAAAGTGCGTCCTGCTCATCCAGAAGAATTAATGGAAATTACTGGTGCCGATGCTGGCTCAATAGGTCCAATTAATACTTCACTTAGAGTTATTGCCGATGTAAAATTGCGTCATGCAAACAACATGGTTAGTGGTGCAAATAAAAATGATTATCACATCGGTGGAATTGACTTTGACCGTGATTTACCGAATGTGGAATATTTTGATTTACATTTTGTTAATGCTGGTGATAAATGTGTTCAGTGTGAAAGCCCATTGCGAGTTGTAAGAGCAATTGAACTTGGACATATTTTCAAATTAGGAACAAAGTATTCAGAAGCCCTTGGTGCAAAATTCTTAGACGAAAGAGGAGAAGAACAACCAATTGTGATGGGAAGTTATGGAATTGGCGTTGAAAGAATTGTTGCTTGTTTGATTGAACAAAATCATGACGAGAAAGGAATCATCTGGCCTAAAGAAATTGCACCATTCAAAGTTCATTTGATTGGTGTTAATATGAAAAATGAAGAAATCAAGCGAACATGCGAAAAACTTTATCATGAAATGATTGAAAATGATATCGAAGTTCTTTATGATGACCGTGATGATGTCTCAGCTGGATTTAAGTTTAACGATGCCGATTTACTTGGAATGCCTTTGCAAGTAATTGTTGGAGAAAAAAATCTTTCCATGAATAAAGTTGAAATTAAATTCAGAGCAACAGGAGAAAAGAAAATCGTAGAACTTGGAATGCTTCTCAGAACAATTCAAGATGAATTATATTTGCCATAAAAAGGAGGAAATATGGATAAACCAAACATTGCATTAAAAATGCCAGCAGTTTTAGAACTCGAACCAGGAACATACTGGTGGTGTCGTTGCGGATTATCTAAAAATCAACCTTTTTGTGATGGTTCACACAAAACAACATCTTTTTCACCAATGGAATTAAAAATTGAAGAGAAAAGAAGAGTTGCTTTGTGTCAATGTAAGCATTCTGAAAAAATTCCATTCTGTGATGGTACTCATAGAAAATTGTGATTAGTTAAGTAACTCAAAATTTAAATTCATTGAGAGGGAAAAATGAATAGTAGATTGTATAAACTTTTGAAAATTGGTCAGAGCATCTGGCTTGATAACATTAGTCGTTCATTGATTAAATCAGGTGAATTGAAATCGTTGATTGAAAAAGGCGTAAGGGGAGTTACATCAAATCCAACAATCTTCGAAAAAGCAATTTTAAGCAGCAACGATTACGATGAACAAATTCAAAGTTTAATTTCAAAAGGATTGAAGTCAGAAGAAATTTTAGAAGAGTTGATGGTTGAAGATATTAAAGAAGCGTGTGATATCTTTCGCACTGTATTTGAAGAGACAAATGGAAATGATGGATTTGTCAGCATCGAAGTAAATCCTTTGCTTGCTTATGAAACTGAAAAAACAATCGAAGCTGTAAAGAGAATTTGGCAAAAAATTAATCGTCCAAATTTAATGGTTAAAATTCCTGCAACTAAAGAAGGATTAAAGGCAATTGAACAATCCATAGCTGATGGAATAAATGTAAATGTTACTTTAATCTTTTCAATCGAAAGATATAAAGAAGTTGCCGAAGCATACATCAAAGGCATTGAGAGAAGATTGAGCAAAGGAGAAGATATTAAAAATGTAAATTCAGTTGCGAGTGTCTTTGTAAGTCGAATTGATACTTTAGTTGATAACGAAATTGTGAAACTGATTAATCAAGGTAAACCTGAATTGACAAAATATCTTGGCAAAGCAGCTGTTGCCAATACAAAACTACTTTATCAAGAATTCAAGAAAATATTTTTTGATGAAAGATTTAAAAAGCTAAGTGAAGCTGGTGCAAAAATTCAACGACCCCTCTGGGCAAGCACAAGCACTAAAAATCCCATGTATAGTCAGCTACTTTATGTTGACGAACTTTTTGCCCCTCACACTGTGAATACTCTTCCACCAAAAACCTTAGAGATTATGATGGAAGAAAGTATTGTTGAAGATAGAATTGAAAAGAATTTAGATGATGCAAGAAAGTTAATTGATGATTTGAAATCCTTAGGAATTGATTTTAATCAAATATTTGAAAAGCTTGAAAAAGATGGTGTAAAAGCTTTTGAAGTTTCATACTTAAACTTGCTTTCTTCTCTTGAGCAAAAAGTTAAAATACTTCAAATGCTTGAAAATTAACTTAAAAATTTCTAAGAGTTCGCATTAATTGAAACTGATTGAAGTTCTTTTCTAATTACAGGTGCAACTTTATCTCCAAAAAGCTCAATTGATTTTAAAACTTTTTTGTGTGGCAATGTACCTATTGTGAATTGAAGCATAAATCTATCGTGCTTAAAAATTTCGTATTGATATAAAATTTTTTCTATAATTTGCTCAGGACTTCCTACAAAATTTGCACCTTTTAATGAAGTTGAAAATAAAAATTGTTCGTAGGTCATTGGAGGCCAACCTCTCTCTCGACCAAGTTTATCCATTTGATATTTTATTGCAGGAAATGAAAGTTCAAGTGCCTCTTCAGTTGTTTCAGCAATAAATCCATGGGAGTTAATACTGAGTTTAGTTTGGTGATTAAACTTTTCAGCAGTAGAGCGATAAAGCTCTGCAAAATATTTAAATCGTTCAGGCATTCCCCCAATGATTGCAATTGCCATTGGTAATCCAAGTTTTCCTGCTCTCACTGCTGATTCAGGAGTTCCACCAATGGCAATCCAAACAGGAATTGGATTTTGAACTGGTCTCGGATAAACTCCACGATTTACAATTGTGTGAGTGAATTTTCTTCCTTTCCAATTGATAATTTCAGATTTACGAAGTTCGAGTAATAGTTCTAATTTTTCTTCAAAAAGTTCTTCATAATCACTCAAGTTGTAACCGAACAAAGGAAAAGACTCAATGAAAGAACCTCTTCCAACCATAATTTCAGCACGACCACCAGAAATCAAATCAATTGTTGCAAATTGCTGGAAGATACGAATTGGGTCATCGGAACTTAAAACATTTACAGCACTTGTTAACCGAATTCGCTTTGTAATTGTCGAAGCAGCTGCTAAAACAATCGCAGGTGATGAAATGATATAATCTGGTCTGTGATGTTCACCTATACCAAACACATCAAGACCAACTTCATCAGCGAGTTTTATCTCTTCCATTAATCTTCGGTATCTTTCCTCTTCGCTAATTAATTCACCAGTGTGAAAATCTTTTGTTCTATCACCAAATGAAAAAATTCCAAGTTCCATCTTTCACTATTTTTTTCGTATAAAACATTATAAATCAATTAACAATTCCATTGCAATCAATTTCAAAGGCGATTTAATAATTTTGTATCAATTGATAATTTCAAAAACAAAAACTAATTGCAAAATGAAATACAAAAATCTTGTAATTGTAGCAGGACATGCAGTTTATATTGGAAAAAATTTCAATAATGTTTTTGATGATGCTAATTGGTTTCTTTATCCCTTTCAAAAAGGCGAACCGAAACTTTATATAGAGCACATCAAAGTAGGTTGTGAGATTGCTCGAAGTGATGAAAACTCTTTTTTAATTTTTACTGGAGGTCAATCAAGAAAAGAAGCATACTTCCGATCTGAAGCTCAAATGTATTGGGAAATAGCAAATCACTTAGGTTATCTTGATGAAGATTTGAAATCACGAACAACAACAGAAGAATTCTCTCGTGACTCATTTGAAAATCTTTTATTCCCTATTTGTCGTTTTCGTGAATATCTCGGTTATTATCCTGAGCACATAACAATGGTAACTTTCAAATTCAAAGAAGTGCGTTTTCATTTGCATCGAAAAGCACTAAGAATTCCTGAGAGTATGGTTACTTTCGTCGGTCCAAATAATCCCGATGATGTTGAACTTGCACGCAAAGGTGAAGCAAAAGCAATTGAACTAATGAAGAATGACCCTTATTGCTGTAATGACGAATTACTTGAAAAGAAAAATCAGCGTAATCCTTGGAAGCGTCAACATGGTTATACGATAAGTTGTCCCGAACTAAAAGAATTACTTGAGTATCGTGGTAGAAAAATTTTTAACGGTAAATTACCATGGGATTAAAAATTAAAATTCTGAGTTTCCTTCTGATTTCATTTCTATTTTTTAATTGTGGTGAAAAGAGAATTGAGGAAAAAGGTTTAGTTGTAAAAGATGATATAGGAAATGAAATCAAATTAAAAACTTATCCGAAAAGAATAATCTCTTCTGCACCAAATATTACTGAAATTATTTATGCAATTGACGCTCAGGAATTACTTGTGGGTAGAACTTCTTTTTGTAATTATCCAGAAGATGTAAAAAGAATTCCTGTTGTTGGTGATATGCTTAATTTGAACTTTGAACGAATTGTTGAGCTTCAACCAGATTTAATTATTATGACTGTTGAAGGTAATACAAAAGAGACTTTTGATAAATTGAAAACACTTGGGATTCAAGTTTATGTAACAAATCCGAGAGATATCAATGGAATTCTTAAATCAATCAAAGCGCTCTCGATTATTCTCAACAAAAAAGATACTGCTGAAGTTTTATTGAAATTCTTTTCTCAAAAACTTGAACAAATTCGGATGCAGAATTTAAAAGAACAAACGGTAATGTTTGTGGTCTCTTTAGTTCCATTAATTGTCGCAGGACATAATACCTTTATTAATGATTTACTCAATGTGTTAAAACTAAAAAACATCTCACCAAATTCAACAACTGCTTATCCGATTCTCTCAAGGGAAGAAGTGATGAAGAAGAATCCAGATTGGATAATTCTACCTTCAGGTTATACGATGGAAGAAATATTAAGAAGTTATCCTGAGTGGAAAAAATTAGATGCAGTCAGAAAACAAAAAATAATTTTTGTCAATCCCGATTTATTCTTTCGACCTGGACCAAGATTTATTGACGCCATTGAGTTTTTAATGGGAAAAATCCAATTTTAATTATGTTCCAAACATACTATTTAATTTTAAGCAAATAATCATCATTTAAGATAATTTCTCCGAGAGGCATCGTCATTTACAGCAATGCGAGTTGAGAGGGAAATGAAATGTTCAAATGATTACCAATCTTGTTCATAGAAAATTTTTTCCCTAAAAGATGATAAAACTACCGCTCTTCTGCACTGCTGCTCAAAGGATATTTTTTTGTAAATTGATTTAGTTACCAAACTTTCCTGATTTTTGTAAACAATAAAGTGGATTATTTATGATTAATTTTAGAGATAAAAATCTAATTCCCATTTGGGAAAAAGTTCAGCGTGGTGAAGAATTATCATTTGAAGATGGAATTACTCTATATAAATCTTCGGACATCATCTCAATTGGTAAAATGGCGCATTGGCTTCAGCGAGAAAAAAATGGTGATGCCGTTTACTTTGTAGTAAATCAAAAAATTGAACCGACAAACATTTGTGTACTTTCGTGTAAGTTCTGCGATTTTGCCGTTAAGAAAAATTCTCCTGAAGCTTATGAAATGACAATTGAAGAAATTTTATCGAAACTTCATCCTGAACTTCTTGAGGTTCACATCACTGGTGGATTGCATCCTGATTGGGAATGGGAATATTATGTCGGAATGGTTCGAGAGATTAAAAAACATTTTCCCAAAATTGATGTTAAGGCATTCACTGCAGTTGAAATAGATTTCTTTTCAAAAAAATTCAAAAAATCAATTGAAGAAGTTTTGCTTGAATTAAAAGAAGCTGGACTTAGAACATTGCCTGGTGGTGGTGCAGAAGTTTTTTCTGAGAGAGTTAGGAGACTTCTTTTCAATCAAAAGATTGGCGCAAAACGATGGCTCGAAATTCATAAGAAAGCTCACGAACTTGGAATTCGTTCAAATGCGACTTTACTTTATGGTCACATCGAAACAATTGAAGAAAGAGTTAATCACTTCTTGTTGTTAAGAAATTTACAAAAGGAAACAGGTGGATTTCTTTCGTTCATTCCTCTTGCTTTTCAACCTGGTGATACAGGAATTAAACCAAGAAATCAATTTACTTCTGCGATTGATGATTTGAAGACAATTGCCATTTCACGATTGATGCTTCATAATTTTGATCACATTAAAGCTTATTGGATTATGCTTACTGAAGAGCTTGCTGCAGTGGCTTTAAATTTCGGCGCTGATGATATGGATGGAACTGTAGGTGGTGAAAGAATTGCTCACGATGCTGGTGCAATTACTCCAATGCAACTGGCAAAAAATAAATTGATTAAAATTATTAATGATGCGAACAAAATTCCTGTTGAAAGAGATATCTTTTATAAACCAGTTAGACTTCATTCTAATAATGTTATAGGAAGAGTTTCATATTTGAATACACTTCCTTTCTTCAAATATCTCGATAATCGTGAATACAAAATTTTTCCTGCTACACCACGACAACTTGGAATGCTTTTCAAAGATGGAAATATTGATGCAGGAATTGTTTCGCTTGTTGATTTCTTTGAGAAAGAAAATGATTTTACTTATTTGAAATATGGAATAGTTGGAAATAAAAATGTTAAAAGTGTTCTACTTTACTCTAAATTTCCAATTGAACAGTTGGATAAAAAAAGTATTGCTGTGACGGATGAAACTTCAACATCGTTTAGATTGCTTCAGGTTTTGCTTGAGTTGAAATATGGACTTGATGTAGTTTATGTGCGTGAGAAAATTTCTGCACGAGAAAAAACACTTCCGAATTTCGATGCATTTCTAACAATTGGCGATGAGGCTTTAAAATTTTTGAAAAATAAACTTGATGGATTTAATTACATTTACGATTTAGCTCAACTATGGTATGATTGGAAAAATCTTCCTTTTGTTTTTGCTGTCTGGGCAGTGAAAAAAGATTTACCTCAAACTAAAATTGATGCTCTTGATAAACTTTTGAACGATGCATTAAACAAATTCTTTTCTTCTACAACAGAGATTGAAGAATATTACAATGTAAAAATTGGTTTCACCCAAAAAGAAATTCAGGACTATCTGAATAACATAGTTTACAGATTGGGTGAAAAGGAAATTCAATCAATTAGTTTATTCAAAGAATATTATCAAACTTTACTGCTGAAGCATTCTGAGGAAGAAAAAAAAGTTAAGTTATCCCATTAAGTTAGTTTGGAATGTCTATTGTGTCACCCTGAGCCTGACGAAGGGTGACAGTTTAATTTCAATATTGCTATTGCGCTCCAGTTGTCATCCTTCGTCCTTGCTCAGGAAGACAACAAGTAGTTTGAAATTTTTGCTTTGTCACTCTGAGCCTGACGAAGGGTGACAATAGTCAGATTGAAATTATGAGTTTATTAAAATCAGTCAGGCTTCGTAAAGTTCAGCCTGACAAAAAGAACTTACTGTCATCCCGAGCAACAACGAGGGGTGACATTGATATGTTCTATTAAAAAGAAAAGAAAGAAAAACTATGCTTACGAAAGATATACTAAAAAAAGTTATTGATGGCGAAAGAATATCTAATGAAGAATGTTTACAACTTCTCCAATACAATGATATACTCGAACTTGGTGAAGTTGCAAATGAAATTCGCTTCAGAAAAAATCCTGAAAACTATGTAACATTTGTTGTAGATACAAATCCAAACTACACAAATGTTTGTGAAATTGATTGTACCTTCTGTGCATTCTATCGTCATAAAGATGAGCCCGATGCTTACACTTATTCGGTAGACGAGTTAATCAAAAAATTTAAAGACGCAGCTAAGAGAGGCGTTACTACTGTTCTTCTTCAAGGTGGTGTTAATCCAGATTTACCTTTTGAATATTATCTCGAACTTGTTGAAAGAACAAGAAAAGAAGTTCCAGAAATTCATCCTCACTTCTTCTCTACTTCAGAGATTATTGGAATGAGTGAGGTGAGTGGACTTTCAATTAGAGAAGTTCTTATAAAATTAAAAGAAGCTGGTCTCAATACAATTCCAGGTGGTGGTGCAGAAATTTTAAGTGACCGTGTTAAAAGAAAAATAAGTAAGAAGAAAGGAACAAGTGCAGACTATCTAAATGTAATGCGTGAAGCTCATTTGCTTGGATACAAAACAACCGCAACAATGATGTTTGGTCACATTGAAAGCGATGAAGATATTGTAATTCATCTCGAAAGTATTAGAAAACTTCAAGATGAAACTGGAGGATTTACTGCATTCATTCCATGGAGCTTCAAACCCGAAAACACTCCACTCGAAAAACACATCAAATCATTTGCTTCGCCATATCGCTATTTGCAAATCATAGCAATCTCAAGAATTTATCTTGATAACTTCCCTCACATTCAAGCATCGTGGTTTAGTGAAGGTAAAAAGATTGGACAAGTTGCATTACACTTTGGTGCAGATGATTTTGGTGGAACACTTGAAGAAGAAAATGTTCATGCTGCAGCAAATTTCATAAACAAAAGCTCAACAGAAGAAGTAATTGATTTAATTCATGGTGCTGGTTTCGATGCTGCACAAAGAGATACGCTGTATAATATTTTGAAAGTGTATGCCCAAAATGCAATCAAGATTTTATGAACATTAGTAATTCAGATAAATCTTTAATTCCTTTAGATTCATAATTAACCTTAGAAAGATAATCTTCTATTAAGCTTATTTCTAAATCTTTTTTCTCCTGTATTACATAAAGGGAAAAAATGATAGCAGAAAATATAACATTAAATAAATCTGGTTGAAATGATTGATCTGGGTGAATTGATTTGTTTCTATAATTATTTAATTTGAAACCAAATCTAACTAATTCAAGAGGGCTTTCAGCAATAATTATAGATAAAGAATTATTTTCTTGCCATACAAATTCTTTACTAGTTAAAATTAATTTTTCAGCTTGATATTTATTTTTTTCAAAATCTCTTTTCAATTCCTCATCGCTTTTTGAATTTCTTAAAAAAGAAATTAAACAACTATGATAAAGATGTATAATTAATCTATAATAAATATAACTTGATGTAATGTTTTTAAGGTTAAGCATTAAATTCAATATTATATTAATATTATCTAATATTTCCCATTGAATTTCAAAAGGTAATTTACTATTTGAAATTTTGCGTTTGATTTTCTTATTAAACTTAAATATATCAAATAGATAATATTCTTTTTCTAGTTCTTCCAAGATTTTTCTTATACCTATATCGAACCAGTCCTGTAGTCCAGCGTCTTTTCTACTTTTGTCAAATGTATAAACTACCAATCCTTTTTTAACTAGTTCTTGATGTTCTTCTGATAAGTCTAAGGCCTTAAACTGTCCTGAATAAGTACATATTTTAGAAATGGGGCAAATTGAAAAAGCTTTTTTAATGATTTCAAAACCAGAATCTCTTCTGCCTCCTTTATGTGATTGTTGCGTAAAATCAATATCAATAAATAGAATATGATAAAAATCGTTCTTTTCATTGGCCTCCGATAATTTACTAATAGCTTTTTCTGGAAATTCACATTCAATTATATCAAATTCATATTCTGAATTTTCTTTTAACTTATAAAGTTCTTCTATCAAAATATCTCTTGCTTCGATGGTATCTTCTGCTATCAATACTTTAAATTTTTTCATACTTAATTAATTTTGGTACTTGTAATTTTATTATAGTTTGAGATTTATCACTATCAATTTCGAATTTACTCTCAATATGTAAGTTATGACACCATTTTTTTACCAATCTTAATCCAACTTTAGATGATTTAGACATAGGTATTTCTTCTGTCAGATTTTCTTGATTTGAATTAAACCAATCAGTCTCGGTTTTAGAAATTATACGATTATTATAAATTGCTACTTTAATAAACATTTCATATTCTATAATTTCTATATGAATTTTGGGATCTTCTTCGTCAGTGTATTGAAAAGCGTTTCTCAATAAATCTTTGCATATTAGTTCTAATGCTGTTTCAAGATTATCGTCAATTTCTATTTCACATATACCTTTTGTAAAAATGGGAATATTTAGGTTTAGAAGTTTATTTTTATGCTCTCTAATAGATAATCTTAATGAATCTATACCTTCTTTAATTGTATAAATTTGTGCTTCTATTAAATTTTTTAGATTTACTTTATGTATTTCTTTGGCTTTTGGTAATCTTTCTTTATTCAAATCCCACATAATTAGATTGGTAATGTCTCTAATTCTTGTAATATTATGCTTAGCTTTTTTTATCAAATGAAAGTATTCAACGGTTTGAGGGATACTATTCAGATATGAGAGAGCTGCAAATACATCGGTATTAATTGAATGCGACATTTCATCAACAATCTTTTTCCAAGTATTTAATTGTGAATTTAGTTCTTTCTCCCTTAGAAGTGAATTGAGAGTTTTCTTTTGAAATTTAATTCTTTCTTTAATTAATTCGTTGAATGTTTTTTCCCTATGTAATTCTTTTTCTTTTATTTCAGAAATTTCCTTTCTTAAATTTTCATTTTCATTTTTTAAGTTTTCAATTAAATTCAATAACTCTTTAATTTCATCCATTTTAATTAAGTGTTTTTTTACTTACGAATTTTCTCTAAAAAATTTTCATATTTTTTCTCAAGTGTATAACTGAATAAATTACCTGGGTTTTTAAAAACATTAAATATTGGAGAAAATTCATTTATTAAATTCAGATAGACTTGATAATCAATCATTGTTTTTTCTTCATAGAACGAAATTTTTGTATTTTCTTTTAACCAGCTTAAAACTTCTATTTCTTTTGTTTTTTGTTCTTCAGTTAATATTGCCTTTAAATACTTTAGTAACTCGTTACACTTTCCTAAATCCATAAGAAATGGTTCATAGATTTCATCTGATAATGAACCACTAGTATGACCAATATAAATATATGGACGAGTTTGTACATATTCAGAAGCTTCTTTTAACGGAAATTCTTTTCCTGTAAAAATTACAGCATAAATTCCAGCATCATAATATAATTTTAATGCTTCATCCCAGGGAGTTAGGTTTTCTCTAAAATATTTCTTTAAGAACTCAATATCATCGGTTAAACTTATATAATTGTTTTCATCTATATGGAATCGCTCAGAATTTTCAATTAAAGCATTCTTTATTAGTGATAAATCATCAATTTCTAAACCAAAATGTAATTTTAATAATAAGGGAATATTATCTAAATGCAGTTTATTACTATTTCTTACTAAACTTGCAATATGTTTAGCAATTATGTATGACTTATAATCTTCCTTATATAAGCAAAAATGAAGTTCGTTAGATTTTCTTACTTTATCAATTATAAAATGATTTTCTGTAACTAAAATACGGAAAACTTTGTTAAGGAAATCTATGTCACAAAGTTCTAACATCCTGGGTTCTTTACTAAAGAATAAATTTTTAAATTGTTTTTGGATAAAATCTAAAGTTTTATCACTATAAGAGAACACATATACTTTTCTAGTAAGAAATACACAATTGAATATATCTACAATTGCTTTTTTAAATACATCTTGGCTGATTAGATAACTTTCTTTAATGTGTTCTAAATTAATTTTTGAATATGTTGGTTTCCTAATAATTTCATAAAAATTTAGTAATTCTATACCATAATCTTGATAATCAAATTGTATAGGTAACTCTTCTTTTTCAAAAAAGAGATGACTTATTTTTTTTAACTTAACGGGTTTTCCTTCCTTATCAAGATAATTTTTAACATCATTAATTTTTTGTTTTAAATTTAATTCTGATACAACCATATTTGAAATTCCTTTTATTATCTTCTTTCATTCAAAATTAACGAACTTTCTAAAGAATTTATTTACTGAAATATTTCCGCAACTTTTCAATTTTCGATTTTTATCTTTTCTAAATCCAATAAAATTCCATAAAACATTGCACCTTTCTTGCCGTGACTAACTATTTGATAATACCTTGAGATTTTGTCGTCATTAAGTAGAATTTTAATTTTTTTATTTAATCTTGAAATATTTGCTCTGAATGTAGTAGTTGATAAAGGCTGCTTATTATATATAATTTTTTTTAATACTAATCTGTGCAATTCAAGATCGGGAAAACTTTCTTCATGATATATATATATTTCATTGATTATTTCAAGCGGGACAAATAATCCTGACATTTTTACTTCACTAATACCTTGTAGTTTTTTTTCTACAAAGAATCTGTAATAGGAGAACTCAATTGGAGAAAATGGAACTTCATATTGTCCAATGTAAACTCTGCCTTTCTTAATCTGCAATATTAGTTCTGGTAATAATGATTTTTTAATATTGTTTAATTCATTTTCTAACCTTATTATTTTTGGCAAAGTTGTGTTTAATTTAACTTCTTTAATATCACCACCATACTTTGGGTTACGAATATATATTAGTTTAAGTGGAAATTCTTTTGAAAAGTCACCTGACTCACTCAATAGTATCCAACAAACTTGCATCGCTGGAGTGCCTGATGAAATTGAAGCGGTATATTCAATAAATTCATTTTTCGGTAAAGTATCACAAAAAGTTTTGAGCTTTTCATATATTTCATTATGGTCTACAACATCGTTAATATTAAGTTCGAATAGTAATACTTTATTTGAAAGTTTCCTTTTTTTAATTTCTTTAATTAAGTATAAGCCTATTCCTTTAAAATCAATCTCTGAACTTGAATTGTATAATAGAATAATCTCATCATATTTCATTTGTTTAAGTATTGTTAAGATAGCCCCATCTTCTTGACCCATCAATTTTCCAGCGTCATTTGTTCCAATAAAGGATAGCAAAATTTTTTTTATTTTTTTCATAAATTCATTGGAGTTTTTAATCATTTAATAGTTATTTATAAATTAAATTATAATAAAATGTCAATATTTTCCAATGAAACGATTTGAACAATTATATTATCTTTCGTGGGATCATCGCTCTGCTTTGATGGAAGCTTTTAACGTCTCAAAGTATGTTGATGAATTCGATAATCTTCAAACTCTTGAGAAAAGAAATTCTATCATTAATTTTTATGAAAAAGATTTGCTTCTTCATTTCAGAGCTGAAGAAGAAATTCTTTTACCAAGAATGACTTTAAATTCTGAAGTGAACATCGAATTAATCAGAAAGACTCTTGATGATCATATACTCATCCATAGTTTAATTATTTTATTAAAAAAGGAAACCAACGATTTTCAGAAATTGAAATCTATCCTAAAAGAATTTGCAACGAACTTAACAGCACACATCAGATTTGAAGAACGAGAGCTTTTTGAACATGCTCAATCTATTTTGAACAATAATGATTTTAACGAAATACAAAAAGAAATCACCGAACGATATGGAGATAAATATCTCTCACCTTCCTGCGATTTACCAGAAGAACTTGCATAGAAATTGACTTGAAGAACTTAAATTCTTTACTAACTTTTAACAAAAATTTTTTTCATTGCAAAAGTAATTGTTCAGATTTTTAAATTGTCACTATGAGCATCGTAAAATTTGAAGCATCTTTGAACATTTCACCTTTCGAACTTTTCAGTCGAATTCATCCTGAAGAAGGTTGGATTTTTTTTGATACTTCTCTTCAAAATGTTCCTTACTCAAACTACTCAATAATTTGTATCAAACCGAAGATTATCGTTTCATTCGATGGAAATAAGTTCACTATAAGAGACCAACAAAAAGTTGAAAATGTAACTTCAACTGAACCATTAAAATTTCTAAGAGAATTATTTCTAAAGCTCAAAAATGATTACACTTCGGAAGTTGTATCTAACACTTTCACATCTGGATTTGCTGGATATTTTTCCTATGACTTTGGAATGAAGATTGAAAAAGTTGGAAGTAAAAATCCTTCATCTACAAATCTACCAGAAATTTTTCTTGCGTTTTTTGAAAATGTTTTAGTCTTTAATCATTCAACAAAAAAGTATGAAGTCTATTCATATAATTCACCAAAAGAGTTTTTGGATTTTATTTTCAGACGATTAGAAACTCCTAAAAAACCTTTGCAACAAAATTTTAAAATTGAATTCAAATCAAATTTTTCTAAAGAGGAATATCTTAAGACAATCGAACGAGTGAAGAAGTATATTGAAGAAGGTGATGTGTATCAGATAAATTTATCTCAACAATTTCAGTGTAATGTCAATCTTCATCCAATTGAAATATATTCACGACTTAGAGAGAGAAATCCCGCTCAGTTTTCAGCTTTGATTTGTGTTAATCAAAACCAATGGATTTTAAGTTCTTCCCCTGAACTATTTATTGATTTGAAAGGGAAAAAAGTTATCACAAAACCAATCAAAGGAACGATTAGGCGAGGAAAAAATTCAGACGAAGATGAAGAGCTAAAAAATCAATTACTAAATAGCGAAAAAGATTCAGCTGAATTGCTTATGATTGTTGATTTGGAAAGAAATGATTTTGGAAAAATTGCTCGTGCTGGTAGTGTTAAAGTTAATTCATTAAAGCGAGTTGAGACTTATGCAAGTGTTCACCATCTCGTCGCTGAAATTGAAAGTGAACTTATGAATGATAAAGATATTTTTGATTTGATTGAAGCAATGTTTCCTGGTGGTTCAATAACAGGAGCACCAAAAAAAAGAGCAATGGAAATTATTGATGAACTCGAAAAAACAAAGCGTGGTGTTTACACTGGTTCAATTGGCTATATTGATTTGAATGGTAATTCGATGTTCAACATTGCAATTAGAACTTTGATTTATGAAAATGGAAAATTGTTTCTCAATCTTGGAGGAGGAATTGTTTACGATAGTAATCCAGAAAAAGAATTCGATGAGACATTGCAAAAAGGTAAAGCTATCTTTCAATCTTTATTAGGAGATATTCTTGAAACAGATTGATCCATTCTCAAATACTTCTTACAAATTTGGTTTTGGCTTCTTTGAAACAATGCGAGCAATCTATGAAAAAATTATTTTTTTCGATGAACATATTGCAAGATTGAACACTTCGTTGAAGAAATTCAATCTCAATAAAGTTGATAAAGAGATTATCTATCAAAATATTTTGAAAGAAATCAAAAAGAAAAAATTTAAAGATGCTCGAATTCGTATCACTTACTCACTTCAAAATGATAATTCAATCATAACTTATGAAGTTCAAAAATTTGAACATACTTTTCCTGATCGTGCAAAAATTTCCTTCTCTAAAATTAAATTAATTCACGGTGATGAACTTAGAC
>JAOAHM010000052.1 GCA_026415235.1 Ignavibacteria bacterium
CAATCACATACAACGAAACAATTCCAAGAACCCACCAAGTTCCATAATCCAAGTAATAAAACAAAATCCA
The DNA here is from genome assembly GCA_026415235.1 of Ignavibacteria bacterium. Taxonomy (GTDB): domain Bacteria; phylum Bacteroidota; class Ignavibacteria; order Ch128b; family Ch128b; genus Ch128b. The sequence continues at coordinate 71 of JAOAHM010000052.1, forward strand.
TAAACCAGTAATTGTCAGAGCCAGACGAATTATCGCCCAAAAAACTATATGTCCCATTCATCAATGCCTGCGTTAAGTTTCTAAAAATTTTCCTACGCAAAAATAATCAACCAAAATCAACTGAGTCATTTAATTTTTATTTCAAATAAATCATTTTCCTTGTTTTTTGGAATCCATTCAGATTTAATTGATAAAAGTAAACTCCACCACTTAAATTAAATTTTTCAGCATCAAATGAAATTTCATACTTCCCTGCCGATGCTGAGTTGTCAATAAGTGTAGCCACTTCGTTCCCAAGCAAATCAAAAACTTTCAAAGTTATTCGGTTTGTTCCATTTCCATTCAGTAAACTTTTTGGAATTATAAATTCAATTTTTGTAGTTGGATTGAAAGGATTAGGATAGTTTTGGGATAAATCAAAAGTTTCTAAAGAAATTTTATCATCCACCGAGGTTCTAAGGAAATTGATTTTCCAAACAAGACTACTTTGTCCCCAACCAACACCATTATGAGCAGTTACTCTCCAATAGTAAGCATTGGCCAATTTATATCTCATATCATAAGTGAAAGATGTTCCAGTCAAAATTGTATCAACTTCGTATGATGTAAAATTGGAGTCACTTGATAGTTCAAATCTGTAATAATCTACATCTGGAGCTGATGGTTGCCAAATGAATTCTACCATGGATGGATTCGCTATTACAGTATCTCTTCTTGGTAAAAGTAATTGAACCTGATTAGGAACATTCTGAGGTAAAGTTTTGAAAGAATAAACTGGAGACCAATTGCTAATTGCATAATTTGAAATTGCTTTTACACGCCAGTAATATCTTGTCTCTCTTGATAATTTTGTCATAGTTCGAAAAGTATCTACAAGTGTAGTATCTGAAAAAATCTTATTTGTGAACAAACTATCTGTTGCGACTTCTAATCCATAATTCGTTGCTTGTGAAATTTTATTCCATCTTAGTGTAATGTTAATTGGTTGATTTAGAGCATTGTTTGGAGGGAACACCAAATTTGGTGATGCAAGAAAAACATTTGCTCTCCTTATTGCTGCTTGGTAGACTTGCTTGTTACTTTGATTCTGAATGAAAACCACTACATAAGAATTATCAACTTTCCAAGTAGAGTTCCAACTGAAGGTTCTACTGAAAGTTTTCGTTTCGTTTGGATTAATTGTGAAAGTTTCACCATTTTGATTTGGATACATTTTTCTCATCACAAAATGATGAACTGGATCGCCGTTTGTTCCTGTGTAATACAAGTCGGATTCAACTACTACTGTATGTAATACAAGTGTTCCAGTTGGAATTGGATTGTTATCAGCTGTAACTTGAATTGTTAAGTTTCCACCTTGAACTGCATCAACATTGCCTAAAATTTTTATTTCAAACTGACTTGAATTGATAATTGAATTCTGAATCAAAGAAATCCATGTAGATGGCGAAGATGTTCCATCTCCTGTACCATTAACTATTCCTCTTGGAACATAATTAGTGCCGTAGTAATTCACTCTCGCTTGATTTTCTACAGTGTTGGCATAGTAGAATGGATCATTACCAGGAGAAGGCCACCAAGTATGATATTTAATTACAGCTACTCTATCCTTATTGCTGTAATTCTTCAACCAATTATCAAAATATGGATTAGCAGAAGCACATGGTGGACATGTGGTAGATGTGAAAATTTCCATCAAAACAACTCTATCGTAAGCTAATGAATTTGAGAAGAATAAAATTGTTAATAAACCAATGATATAAAATTTTTTCATTTTTACCTCCGTTAGATGTTTGTTGTCAATAATAATCTGAAACCATCAAAAGGAAGAACTTGACGACAAATTCCATTTGAACAAACTGTTCCACCTCGTTCTCTTCCATAGTTCAAAATTAGTGTATGATTTGTTCCAAATCTATATCCTCCTTCAAATACCAACCAATTTTTTCTTCCTCCAGTTTCATGTTCATTTGTTGTTAACTCATATCTCAATCCAAATGATAACTTCGAGAAAATGTTAATGGATACACCAAAAAATTGATTGAAATATTTTTCTGTCTTTGGATATTCAAAGACCCATTGTGATTCTAAGTTCAATTTTGTGCTTAAATTTTCATTCCAAACTTTTTGAAATTCAAATGGAATGGTTGAAATTCTTGTAGTTTGAATTGGATTAAGAAAATTCATCTGATCGTTCTTAGTTTCACTTCTTCTATTAAAACCAATTCGTAAATAAGAGTCGACTTCATCAGGAAGAAAATACTCGAAATCAAAATAAACTTCCCAAAAAGGAGAGCGTTTTTTATTTAATGAAGGAAGGAAATCAGTTCCAAGTTTATTTTTTATAAACTGAAATGAATTCTGATCAAATAGATAATCATAATGTCTTGAGGCAACTGCAAGATTTGTATTTAATGTTAATTGTTCTGATAATGAAACGAAAGCATCAACTTGAAATCCAACTTCATCATTAAAATCAACAACATGAGGTAACCTTTGAGTTAAAGTAAAAATATGCTCTTTGTGAACAATTGGCGGATTCTGAAATGGAAGAACTCTCGTAGGTCTGAAAATTTCAGTTTTCCTCAAAGGGTCAACAATATCAAAACGATAATCTTTATATTCAATTGTTACACCGAAACCTTCACCCGTATAAGTAAACGAAGAATACAAACCACTTCCTTTTGAAGTATCTTTACCGCTCATCGTAGTTCTTTTATAGGCATAGGAAATTAAAAAATCAATTGAATTAAATTTTGTTCTTAAAAAAACTTCAGGTAAATAAGCTTCAATAGTATCTGTTCCGCTTATAACAGAAGGTAGGTATCCTTCACTATAAACAAAACTACCACCAAGAGAAAAATTTTTGATAGGCATTAACTCGATTGAACCAGCACGTATCTTATAGTTTTCAATTCTTGGATTAGCAAGATAAATGCTTAACGGTTCAAGAAATTTCAAATCACCGCCCACAAGTTGAGCTTTGAGAAATTCATTTTCGAAACTGGTTTTGATTCCCTCTAAACCATTATCAAATGCAAGATTTCTGTTTTCGAAAAGATTAAGAGTTAATCCTTTGCCAAATAAAGTATAAAAATCGCCCACTCGTAAGTTTAAACCGTACCCACCAAACTCAACGAATTTTTTTCTTAAACCTATAAAGTTTAATCCATACTCGGGTGGATTGCTATATTCAAGTCTAAATCCAATTGTTAATTTAGGTGCAAAGATTCTTACATCAGAAAAATTTTCGAAGTAATTTTTTTTCTTTTTCGTTTGACTCTCACCGAAATATTCAAAACCACTTCCTGCTTTTAGAATGTTTGATACAGAAGTTGTTATTTCTTGAGCTTTGACAATTTGAAAATTAATTATTGATAATACCGAAAGAAGTAAAATTTTTTTCAAACTCATCCTCCCTTTTTATTTTAATTTGAATAATTCGATGCTTATATAGTTCGTTTATTTTTATTCAAAATTTTTTTGAGTTTAAATTCCCAAACAAAAACATATCTGAATTTAGAATATGATAATTTTTTGAATCATTTCTACTCTAACTTTTCAATCTGAGATATTTCGTCTTATTAAATTAATCAAGTACACTTTCAAGGTCTTTTACAATTTCTTTCTCATCACCAGGAAGAAAACTGTTTCTAACTTTCACAACTTTGCCTGCTTTATCAATTAGAATAGAATAAGGTAAGCTCGTTCCACCAAACTTTTGAAATACTTCTTGATTAACATCTAGTAAGACTGGGAAGGTATATTTCATTCCCGAGATAAAAGATTTGACTTTTGAACTGCTCTTTGGTGAATCAATATTAATTGCAATTATGTTAATGTTTTTGTCCTTAAAGTTTTCGTAGATAGTTTGAAGTGCTTTTAATTCAGCTCGACAAGGTACACACCATAATGCCCAAAAATTTATATAAACTGCTCCTTTATTTAATAAATCAGTTGATGATATTTTTTCTCCAGTAATTGACTCAAGTTTAAAATATGGTATCGACTTTGACTGAGCGAAAAGGAAATTCGAAATAACGAGATAGAGTAGAAAGGTGAAGATTAAATTTTTCTTCATGACTAATTAATCCATTTATTTTAGGTAAATCATTTTTTTTATGAGCGATTTGTCATTTGCAACTAATTTATAAATAATAATTCCACTTGTGGAGTTAAATTTTTCCAATTTCATCAAATCTAACTCGAATTGATGAAAGCCAGCCTTTTGCAATCCAAAATCTATTTTCAAAATTTCTCTTCCAACTAAATCAAACAAAAAAAATTTTGTATGTGAGTCATTGGGAAGTTCATAGGAAATAATTGTCGAAGAATTGAAAGGATTGGGATAGTTTTGATGAAGTACAAAATGTTTTGGATGTACTTCTTGATTTTCTACATTAGTTGCAAGAGTAGTAAAGTTCCAAATTTCTGAAGGTGAACTTGAACCAGCCGAATTGTTCGCAACAACTCGCCAATAATATTTTTTATTGAATGATAAATTTTGAATGGAAAGCGTTGTATCAATAACAGTTTGATTAACTTCAGGGTTTGAGAAGGTAGAATCATCATCTACAGTAACAGAATAATTATCAGCATCAACAACCGAATACCATTTCAAATTAACTGGAATTGAAACACCAATTGCACCTTTTGGAGGTGAGTTTAATTTTGGTTGAGCTGGTGGATTAAGAATTGTTGTGAAAAACCACACAGAAGAGAAAGGACTCCATCCTGCACGATTCCTTGCTCTCACTCGCCAGAAATATTTTTTATTTCCACTTAACTGAACTTCTTTTGTGTTTGTTTGAATTGTTGTATCGTCAAATACTTTTTGAACAAAATTTGAGTCAAGTGCAATTTGTAAATGATAACGAATTGAACCACTGACGGTTGTCCATCTTAAAGTTGGATCAGTTACAATGTTAGTCGAACCATTTGAAGGATAAATTAGATTTGGTGAAGAAGGAAGGAGTTGACCATTCAAATTATAATTGATTGTCATTTTTAATTTGTTAAGTGCACCTGGATTTGTTACAACAATACTATCCTTTCCAATCATTGTTTTATTTACAATAACTCCACCAAAAAAATCTTGAAGTTGACCAGTTACACCAGAAGGAAAATTCCATGAAATAGTAATTGTTGTTCCACTTCCAACTTGATATCTAATTTCATGAATTCTCTGACCTTTTGTTGTATCTGTTCCGTTTCTGTAATCTTTCAATACTCCTTCGCCTAATTCGGGAATGTTAATATCTTGACCAATGAATCGGGCATCAAAAATTCCTGAAGGTGGAAGTGGAGGTTGTTCCATTTCATCAAGGTGTTGATCAATTCCATTTGTAGCTGTTGGATCGAGACCAAAGTAAAGAACTCTTGTTCTAAATCCATCTGATACATTCAATGGAATATTCACCTGAGGAATTGTTTGACCAAAAATAATATTGAAAGAAAGTCCAATCAAAGCAATAAAAAAAATTTTTTGCATCATAATCTCTTAACTATTTTTTTATTGATTAGAAGTACAAAAGCAAATTCAAAAATTTAAATTTTTAAGTTCAATCAAATTATTCAATACAACACAAGGACATTCCTCTAATTTTGCTTTTGCTTGATGTCCTGTGGCAATTAATATGCATCTACAACCGAGCTCTCTTGAAACTTCATAATCATGAACAGTATCTCCAATCAAAACAATTGAATTTGTATCTAAATTAAGTCTTTCTATCAAATTTTTTCCAAGTTCAATTTTACTTTCCGCATAAATATTATCGAGACCAACAATGTGTTTGAAATAATTTTTCAAATTGAAATAGTCAATCATTTCGATTAAAGTATGTTCAGAATATGCAGAAAGAATTGATTGTTCTATTCCTTTCAGACTAAAGTGTTTTAATATTTCTTCAGCATCGTGAGCAAGTTTTGCTTCAAATTTTTTCTGTTCATATCGCTCCATCCATTCTCGACCTAAGGATTTAAAATCTAATTTGTTCAAATCAAATCCAGCTCTTTGATAATATTCAATTACAGGGAAAGTAAAAATTTCACGATATCTATCTTTTGAAATTTTTTTGAGATTGTATTTTTCAAGGAGCCAATTTATGTTTTCAACGCACAATTCAACATCATCGAACAAAGTTCCATTCCAATCCCAAACAATGTGACAAATATTTTGAAACATAGATTTTGAAATTGGAAGCAGTTCAATTTCGTTTAATAATTCCTGCTACTTCTCTTGCAATATTTGAATTGTATTCAAATGCAAGTTTCTTATAATTAATTAAATCAATAATGGTACCGATGAAACACAACCCAGCAGTAAGTAAGTAAAGAATGCCCATACCAATTTGATTAAGAAGGAAGCGATGAATTCCAGATATACCGAGAAATCCAACCAGAGCAGTTAGAAGAATTAATGTGGGGTCTTTACGACGATTTCTATAGATGTTCGAAAATTGGATTAATTGTTGTTCATCAAAATTACTAACAAGATTTTGAATGTAGAGCATTTCCTCGTATTCAAGTTCTGGAAGGTAAGTGTAAATATTTGACATTATGTTCTCTCCTTATATTTTTTATGAGTGTGATTATTCTGTAAATGATAATTGATAATGCAAAAATTCCAAGGGGATGAGTTTTCAATGATTCAATTATCTTGAAATGAAGAAAGAATGATATTGATTTACCAAGCCCACAACCTGGACAATATTCAAAGCCGATTTGATTTAATGGACAAAATGAAAAAGAATTAGTTTCAGGTGTAATTAGTAGAAGATAAATCAATCCAGTTATCCAAAACAGCAATTCAAAATTTTTGATGATATTTAGAAATATTTTTGATAAGTGTTTTTGAAGGAAATTTATTTTTTTCGGTTCTGAATTGATTTTTGTCATGAGAATAAAATCAAAAAATTTTTTTAACCATAATTGAGTTGATCAATTTTTATAGAACTTAAATGCAACTTATTTAACTCAAAATAATAATTTTTCGAAATTATGTAATGCTTGATGCTTGATTGAATCCAAATCAAAAAAAGAAAAATTATTAGCGATAAGACTTTTTTATTAATTAATTTTCATCCATAGCAAAGAGAAGGATGACAACTGAAAATCAAGTATAATCTTTCAATTACACTTTCACCCTTCGTCATGTATAAAGTAACAGAATACTCTAAATTTCAGGTTGAGCTTAACGAAACCTGAATGAGTTTTATTAAAATTATTTCAAATACACTATCACTCTTCATCAAGTTTAGAGTGATAGAGAAAGTTAAAAAAAACATAGTTACTCTTTGACTGTCTTAAAGTGACAAATATTTTTTATTAAGTAGAGCTTGTGAAAATTATATCCAATTATTAATTCACTTCTCATCTATTTTTTCATTCAATTGACCTGATAATTAATCAAAGTTTATATTCACATTGCTAAAACAAATTTAAGAGGAACATTATGTCGGATATTTTAACTCTTTCCAATTTCTTTTATCCCAAAAGTGTTTTGCTGATCGGAGCTTCATCAAAACCCAAATCAATTGGATACGAAATTTTAAAGGCAATGATTGGATTTGAGTTCAAAGGAAAAATTTATGTGGTAAATCCAAACTCAGAAGAAATCTTAGGAATAAAATGTAATAAGACAATCGAAGAAATCACCGAGCCAATCGACCTTGCAATTATTCTTCTACCAAAACAACTTGTATACGAAGGATTAAAATCTTGTGCTAAAAAACAAATCAATAATGTAATAATAATAACTGCAGGCTTTAAAGAAGTTGGAGAAGATGGTGCAAAATTAGAAAAAGAAATCACTCTATTTGCCAAGGAAAATGGAATCAGATTGATTGGACCAAATTGCATGGGATTGATAAACACAGACGAACAAGTTCGCTTAAACGCAACGTTTGCAGCCGAGGTACCTCACTTTGCACCAATTTCATTCTTATCGCAAAGTGGCGCTCTTGCTGCAGCAGTTCTTAATACAATCAGACAAACAGGATACACATTTGGTCAATTTGTAAGTATTGGTAACAAAGCAGATGTTAACGAGAACGATTTACTTGAATTTTGGTGGAAAGACGAAAACACAAAAATTATTACAATGTATCTTGAATCATTCGAGAACGGCAGAAAATTTTTTGAATTATCCAAGAATGTAACAAAAGAAAAACCAGTTATTGTTCTAAAAGCTGCAAGAACAAAATCTGGTACATCAGCAGCTTCATCACATACAGGTGCACTTGCAACTCAAGATGATATTGTTGAAGCAGCATTAAGACAATCTGGTGTGATTAGAGTTAATACAATCGAAGAAATGTTTGAAACTGCCAAAGCAATCTTAAAATTCGGAAAGCTTAATGGCAATAAAATAGCTGTTCTAACTAATGCAGGTGGACCTGCGATTTTATGTGTGGATGAATTAGAAAAAAATTCTCTCACTATACCTGAATTACAATCAAGCACTAAAATTAAATTGAAAGAAATTCTTCATCCCGAAGCAAGCCTAAAAAATCCAGTTGATATGTTACCTGGTGCCGATTCAGAAACATACAGGAATGCAGTCAAAATCATTAGCCAAGATCCAAATATTGATGGATTGATTGTGATTTTCGTCGAACCTGTGATGATTGATTCATTTGAAGTGATTAAAGCACTTGCTGAAGAACAAAAAGAAAATGAAAAGCCCATTTTGATTGTTGCTTTTCCGTTACCTCATTTCTGGGAAAGATGGAAATCTGAAGGAATTTCGGACTCACTCATTCTAAAATCAGTTGAACTAGCACCAAAAATTTTGAAAAATATTTTTCACTATCATACTCACAAACATCAAAAAGAACCTTTTGTTGAATCGCTTGATAAAGAAACTTCGAAAAAAATTTCTAAAACATTAATGAATGCTAAAGTCTTACAGAATTCATCTGGATTTTTATCATCTCAGGAATGTCATCAAATTTTAAAAGCTTTAGATTTACCAATTGTAAAAAGCAAATTCATTCAATCAGAAAATGATTTAAATAAAATTGCAAAGGATATTTCTTACCCATGTGTTTTAAAAATTTCATCACGAAAATTAACTCATAAATCTGATGTGAAAGGTGTAATACTGAACATATCAAACAAAAAAGAATTGAAAGAAGCTTTTCGTGAAATAAAATCTAATTTGCAAAAGAAAAAATTATTATCATTAATTGAAGGATTTGAAGTTCAAGAATTTTTTAATGGCGAGATTGAATTAATTATAGGAGCTTATCGAGATAATTCTTTTGGTCCAGTTGTAAACTTCGGTGCTGGAGGAAAATTAGTTGAGATTATTAAAGATAAAAATCTTGCTCTCCCACCTCTTTCAATAAGTGAAGCAACTAAGTTAATAGAACAATCAAAGGTTTATCCTCTATTAACTAAGTTCAGAGATTTTGAAGAAGTTGATATAACTAAACTTGCAAAGCTGATTCAAAAAATTTCTCAATTGATTTATGAATTCGAAGAGATAAAAGAAATTGATTTGAATCCAGTCATGGTTAAAGGCAAAAAATTGAAAATTGTTGATTATAGAATTTTGATTTGAAAAAAATTTTGAACAATCATCAAAAGCTAAATTCGAATTTAGACTGAACTGTAATTGAATTTAATTCTTGAATAAGTTCATTCTTTTAATTTGAAAAGTTAATCATTGTGTATTTAGAAAATTCATTGAAGAAAGGTCTCGATTGAGTTAAATTGCAAAACAAATTTGATAGATTATGGACATAAAAAAATACCTAAACTTTATCAAAGTCGAACACACTCTTTTTTCACTTCCATTAATTTATGCAGGAGTTTTCCTTGCATCTGAAAATTTTCCATCAATTAGATTGCTTGTTCTTGTTTTAGTAGCAGCAATCTTTGCGAGAATTTCGGCTATGACAGCAAATAGAATTATTGATGCCGAAATTGACCGTAGAAATCCTCGAACAAAGATGCGTGAAATTCCAAGTGGTAAAATATCTCATCTTAAAGCTATCATAATATTGATTATTTCACTTCTCGGATATTTTGTAACTGCTTTCCTCATCTCTGAATTTTGTTTTTATCTATCGCCTATTCCAATAATTATTTTTATCATTTATCCTTACATGAAAAGGTTTACTCATTTTGCACATTTCGGAGTAGGACTTGGACTTTCGATGGGACCTCTCGGTGGTTGGTTTGCTGTAAAAAATTCTTTTGAAAATATTTTGCCAGGAGCCTTACTGAGTCTCTTTACATTATTTTGGGCAACAAGCTTTGATATAATTTACTCAACACTTGATGAGGAATTTGACCGAGCAAATAATTTAAATTCTTTTCCAGTAAAATTTGGTAAAAAGAAAGCACTTTTATATTCAATTTTATTACACATAATATCCTATGTTTTTCTTGTTATACTTTTCTTCTATTACACAAGAAATGTAATCTCATTGATCTTTTTGTTAAGTGTTGGCATACTTTATTACTTTGAGCATAAATATGCCGAGAAAGATGTTGAACTTTCGTTTTTCAAATTAAATGCTGTTGTTAGTTTTGTTGTCTTTTTAATGATAATAACAAGAGGAATTTAGAAGTGAAAATCGTAGTTGGGATAACAGGTTCTTCAGGCTCTATTTTTGCAGTTGAATTTTTGAAAAAAACAGAAGCTGATAAATTTTTGGTTGTAAGTAAATGGGGAAAAGTTGTTTTACAAGATGAAACTGGTGAAAGCGAAAACACATTAAGACCTTATGTAAAAAATATTTTTAAAGACCACGATTTAACTGCACCACCAGCATCAGGCTCAAATTATTTTGATGCTTATGTAGTAATTCCAGCATCAACTTCAACGATTGGAAAAATTGCTTCTGGAATTGGAGATACTCTCATAACTCGAACAGCACAAGTTTGTTTGAAAGAACGATACAAAATGATTTTGTGTGTAAGAGAAACTCCACTTGCAACAAATACACTTGAACAACTTACATTTCTTTCGAGAGAAGGTGTGATAGTGATGCCAATCTCTCCACCAATGTACTTTGTACCAAAAACTGTTGATGAATACATTCAAGCTTTTGTTAAGAAATTACAACAAGTTCTCGGCTTACGTAGAGATGGCGGGTGGAGAGCAAGTGAATTTGAATAAAATTATTTCATACTAATCTTAAGAAAATTGCCAACCTAAGTTTTTCAAATCTTTCAAATAAAATCGTTCATTTAAAATAGTCACTCTAATAATTAATCACATTTCTTGTTAATTTTTTAAGAATTGTTGAAAATTTTAATTAGAAAAAAAGGATGTAACCGAAAGTGAAAAAATTCTAATAGAAATATTTTCTGAGATATTTTGCTTTACTGTGAATTAAATTTTTCACATTCTTTCTGGAGCATTAATTCCCAAAATTCCTAAACCATTTTGTAGAACAATTTGAGTTGCTTTGCACAACGAAAGACGAGCGGAGGTTAGTTCTTCTTCTTGTCCTAAAACTCTATGCTCGTGATAGAATTTGTGAAATAATTCAGCTAAATCGTGCAAGTAAGAAATCAAAACTAATTGATCAAAATTTTCTGCTGATTTTAGTACAGCTTCTGGAAAGTTAAGAATGTGTTTAATTAAATCAATTTCTTCATCGGAAGTTAACAATTCGAATTTGTTACCTAAAGTTTTTCCTTCTTCATTTGCTAATCTCAAAATTCCACAAATTCTTGCATGAGCATATTGAAGATAAAAAACAGGATTCTCATCAGTTTGTTTTTTTGCAAGTCCCAAATCAAAATTTAGATGACTTGAAATTGAACGCATCAAGAAAAAGTATCTTACTACATCAGGACCAACTTCATCAATTAATTCGTCGAGAGTAACAAAATTCGCTTTACGAGTTGACATCTTAACAACTTCACCATCTTTCACGATAGTAACAAATTGATGAATTAAAACTTTCACCTTTGATGTATCATAACCTAAAATCTTCAATCCTGCCAAAACATCGGGATAAGTTGCCATGTGGTCTGAACCAAAGATATCAACCATCAAGTCATAATTTCTCCTAAACTTTTCGATATGATATGCAATGTCAGGTAAACGGTAAGTAGGTTCACCAGTGCTTTTTACAATTACTTTATCTTGTTCCATCCCAAGTTTAGTCAATGCTAACCACAACGCACCATCTTTCTCGTAACAAAAATCTTTTTCTTTAAATGCTTTTATCACTTCATCAATCTTACCTGTTTCATAAAGCGAATTCTCATTAAAATAATTATCAAAGACAATCCCCAATCTTTTCAGAGTTTTGTTGATATCTTCAAAAATTTCTTTCTCTGCAATTTCCTTGAAATATGTAAGGTCATCAGAGTTTTTAAGCGAATCTTTTTTCTCTTCATATATTTTTTTAGCAATGTCTATGATATATTCACCTTGATAATAGTCTTCAGGAAAATCAACTTGCTCACCAATCAATTCGAGATATCGCAACCTGACTGAGTCAGCAAGAATACGCATTTGCCTACCAGCATTGTTAAAGTAATATTCTCTTTCTACATCATATCCAACTGCTTTCAAGAGATTAGCAACTGTATCTCCAAATACCGCATTACGACCATGACCAACAGTTAATGGACCTGTAGGATTTGCAGAAACAAATTCAACTTGTGCTCTTTTACCTGAATATTTTTTCGACTTACCGTAGTCAATAGATTGTTCAAAAACTTTATGTAATTCTCGAGCTATGAAATCTTTTCTAAACTTAAAATTGATGAAACCATTTCCAGCAACTTCAATTTTTTCGAGAGCCTTTTGAGCATCAGTAATGTTCTCAATGATTTGATTTGCGATATCAATTGGTTTTCGCTTTAATTCTTTTGCAAGAAGAAAAGGATAATTTGTAGAAAAATCTCCATGCTCTTTTTGTTTAGGAATTGTGATTATAACATCATCAGCATTTACAAATTCTAATTTTGACTCAAGTTCTTTGAAGATTTGATAAATGTACTCTTTCATGTTTTTATTTCTCAACTTCTATTGTTTCGTAATCAGTTTTAACTCTTTCTTGTTTTGCATCAGCCCAAAGTTTTTCGAGTTTATAATAATCTCTTGCTGAAGGATGAAAGATGTGTACAACTACATCAACATAGTCAATCAAAACCCAAGTATGAGCAAGCTCGCCTTCAATATGCCAATAATTAATTCCTTTCTCAGAAAGTTTTTCGATGATATTATCTTTAATCGCTTTAATATGTTGTTCTACTGTTCCTGAACAAATGACAAAATAATCGGTGATGGAAGTAACTTTTCGTAAGTCCATCACGACAATATTTTCGCCTTTCTTTTCTTTAATTTGTTCAACAATAAAATCTTTTAGTTCTTTGCTTTTCACCACTTTATCTCGCTATTTAGTTTTTGATAATCTTCACCAATTACTATTGTTAAATCGGTCAACTCATAATCTTTCTTTTCAGTCACAACTTGATCGGGATCGAGCTTTAGTACTTTTACAGCTCGTCTTACCACTCGTTTATCTCCAAGATGATCAATAATAAAAGTTTTTTTCACATCTCTTGAAGAGTAATTATCCTGTATTACCACATCAAAATTTTTACTTTTCAAAAAATCACTTAATTTTTTTGCAAGACCATCCACTTTAGTTCCGTTTAATACTCTAACTTGAATGATTCTGCCGGTAGGATTTTCCGATTCTAATTCATCTTCAGTAGTCTTTAGAGAAAGGATAACATTATAAACAACGAAAATTAAAAGTAAGCTCAGAATAAAAAGAGTGATATTCAGAAGAGTATTTTTGAATTTGAGTGACCTCGCCACTTTATCTGATTTTATCCTTCATAAATTATTTACCAAGATACCAATCGTTAAAACCTGCATCATCGTAACGGTACCAGCTATTGTAGTAACCATAATATGGATTCATTAAGTAGAAAGATGTGGGCAGATTTCTGAATTCTAAATTAATTAAAGTGTTTTCGGTTGGTTTCCAATTGAGAGCAGCACGACTAACATAAATTCCGTTGAATTGATTTTGAAATTGTTTCCCAAAAGAATTAAATGGTGAATGAGTTACGCTTACATCAAGTTGCATAGTGAGAGGATCAGAAATTTTATAGAACATTGAATTTGTATAAACTCCAAGTGCTAAACTGTGTCCACCAAAAGTTGTATATGAAAAATTATAAGAGTGGGACATCTTGAAGTTAGCTGGATTAAAGAAACCAAAAAGCAAATTATTGGACCTTGGAGCAAGCATTGCACTACCAACATTAACTTCTTGAGGAATTTGACTCTTAAGTTGACCAAAAACAATTCCTGTTGTCAAGAGAAATATGATTGATAATGTTTTAATTTTCATAATTCTGTCCTCTCTTTATTGAATTAACACTCTCTTGAACAAGTGCAATATATTATTTGTTTCATTTTTTCTCAAAAATTGCTTTCAAAACTAAATAAAATATAAAATTATGTTTCTTTCGTTTTCCACAATTTCCACCAAGGAATGTGAGGTCCTTCGTGGTGTTCTCTGTGATAACCAAAGAAGTAACAAGTTAAAAATGCTAAAAGATGATTTTTTGGAAGAGTACGAGCATTGTGCGGTTGCATCTCCTCTGTATGAGGTTTGCGATGAGGAATATATGTTCCAAAGAAAAATAACTGAAAAGAGCTAAGTAACGCTGGTATTATCCAATAAAACCAAAGATTAATTTCAGATAAGTTGAAAACAAACTTCAAAATATTGAACGCAATTGCCATAGTTAGTAATTGTGTAATAGTTGCATAGCGATAAAAGAAAACTATCCACCAGAGAAAT
>JAOAHM010000065.1 GCA_026415235.1 Ignavibacteria bacterium
AGATGTGTATAAGAGACAGATTCAATCCACGATGAGCTCGAACAGAAAGTAAAGTACTTTTGTCTAAATTGTTTTTAATGAGTTTGATGTTTTCGAATGAAGTTATTGTCCCATCGTTCTCATGAGTTAAGTAACCTTCGAGTAAACCTTCGTAACGAGCTTCCCAAGAAGGGTTAATAATTAAAAATCCGTTAATACCATATCGTTCACAAATTTTTCCATGAATTAAATCCATGATTGGACAACCACTACCCAAAAATTTGAAAATCAATGGATGAAGATTATTGTGCTGAATGGTTTTGGGATTTAGTGCAATTTTTGTTCGAAGAAATTCATCAAGTTGTTGAAGTTCATCAACAGAAATTTCTCTAACATTCTTAACTAATTTTTTAGATTTAATTGAATTGACAATTTCTTCATCGCAAAGTGAAAGATATTTTTCCTTTAAATCATTATGTTTTTGATTATTATCAATTTGTAAAATTTCTTCACGGATTTTAGCTCGTTCAACTCCAGGAGATGTTTTGTTGGAAATGAATTTCAACAATTTTTCTGAAATGATTTCGAGTAAATCTTCAATTTGTTGGTCGAAGAAATTGTAACTGTATTTTGAAATAAAATCTGGTTTTGTTCGATTTAATCCTTTTTCGGTTACAGTTATTTCTTTACCTTCAATGTAGGCAATTAATTCTTCAATAGAAGAATGCTCACCAAATCCTTTATCAAAGCCAAGTTCAGCAGCGAGTTCGGGAGTTATTGGTTTACCACCAATGACAATTTTAGATTTTTTTCTAACACCAGCTGCATCTAACATATCAATAAATCTTGCAAGCAATTCAGCAACACCATAACCAATTGTTCGACTCACTAAAATGAAATCGTAATTTCCATTTGCTGCAATTTTTACGATTTGTTCTGGTGATAAGTCAGGTGGTAATAATTCTGTTTCGTAACCTCTTTGAGCGAGTTCGTTTCGGATAATTTTGATTCCAACATCGTGAACTGGATCAAATGGGACACAAAGAATTCTTTTTCTCATTTTCAATTGTTTGATTGATTGTTGAGATAATTGTAACGATTTCCTGGTTTGTGAATGTATTTTCTCAATCGAATTCTTGCACCATATCCATCAAATTCAAGATACATAATATCAACTTCATTGAGATTTAATTCTTCGCCAAGTTTAAGAGCAATTTGTTTTGCTTCCTTTTCGTCATTACAAACGATGTAAGTTTCGATATCAATTGCATCTAAAACTTTGTGAAGTGCCGATTTAATTTCTTGATTTTCCATTTTCATCAATTGATTGATTATTAATAAATCTATGCGGTTCTCAACATTCGAACATGAATGAAGAGAACCACCGAGAATCGCAGAGTTGCGCCCACGAAAATTTTTTCAAAAAATATTTTTAATTGAATCAATTTCAACTAAGTCTATTGAATTAAAAAGAAATTAAATCTATCAATAAATTCCAGCATGCTCACAAACTATTTCAATTAACATTACAAGACCACGGACAGCCATCCTTGCTCGTTCTTCAATTATCTGCCCATTGTTATCAGTTGTTCCAAGTCCAGGTGAAATGAAAATATTTGCATCGTATCCAATTGTTGGAATAATGCCCATTTGAGTCAATCCATCTTGGAAAAGATTTGAACCAGAGTACATATCTTCAATTGTAAAGATTGGAATTCCAAGTTTTCCTTCTTCCCAACTTTTCTCATAGTTCACTTCAACTGCACCTGAGTTATAGCTTTTGTTTATCTCAAAGTAAGGGCGAATTCTTTCATCTATTCGAGAAAATTCATCTACAACAATTTCATATAAATCATCAATTGGTTTAGTTAGTATAGAGGGATTTTCTTTTATTGCACGGAGAGCAGCAAGTTGTCCGCACAAACCTTCTTTGCCAGGATCCATTGTAACATAAGCAGCTTTGCCATAAGATGAAGCAGTTCCATATCTATTACCATGATAGCCGAGAGCTCTACGAATTGGCACCATCACTTCTTCTTTTCCAATAATCAATCCACTTGTAGTTGAACCAGTTGCTTTATCCATACTGTATATCATTACATCAGCATCAATCAATTTGATATTGTTTCCAATAATTGGAATTCCCCAAGCGTTATCAATTACATAGGGCACATTATATTTTTTTGCAATTTGAGCAATTCCTTTTTGAAGTTTTGGGATTCCATTTTCATCCTTATCACCATAACCATAACCAGGAGTATCATAACCAAGTGAAGCAAATCCTGAAAGTAATATTTGATGTCTTTCTGCAACTTCTTCAATTTTTTTGAGTGAGCTTTCTACATTTACATTTTTTAATAATGGAACGGGATGATAATTAATTCCATGAACATCATATTTAGCACCTTCGAGTGGGACAAGAATTGTATCTAAATTGTTTTGTCGTTTGCCGTAAAATCCAAGTTCGCCAGCGGTGCAACCACGATCAGCAAGAATGTCTTTATATTTTGGTGGGAATGGTCTTCCATATCCAGCTTGATGATGAATGTGTCTTTCGAGTGGAGCGATGTAACGAGTACGATAATTGTCACCACGACCTTGCATTGGTGGAGTAAACAAAGTATCGAATGTAATCCACAATCCACCTTCACAAGTGTTAACTGGTGCAGCATCAAATTCATCACCATAAACTTCTTTAATTATCGCTCTAATTTGATCAACATAAACAGAAAGGGGAACAACTTTTTTAGATTCCTGTGCAACAAATTTTTCAATATCATCTCGCAAAGGAGAAGGGCAACCAGAAATCGCACCAGTTAATCCAAATGCACCTTTAAGTTCAGATGGAATGTTTAGTTTCTCAGCTGCTTTCTTTGCATCAGAATATATTTGAGGAATTCTCTGTTGAAGTCTTTTGTACATTTCAAATTTGAATTTTGGTTTATCCATAAATCATCTCCCTAAAATTTTTTCGATTTAAAATCCTGGAATTAAAATTTTATCATCTATCTTAATTCCTAATTCTTTTCCAGAAATTCTTTTTGTTTGATAAACAATTACATTTTGATGATTTGGCATGTGTGTATCATCAAATCCGACAATCACTCCAATTTCTTTTTCATTGCAAATAATTTTATCTCCAATCAAAAGAACGCCACTATCAAATAGTTCAACAAAACCGATGTAAGCAATTTTATCAACAGTCGAGCCAGGTTGAATATTCTCTTCATCAGAGCCAATGAGTTCAATAATTGTATGTTTAGAAAATGCACGAGATGGTTGTTGAATAATTTTTAATCCACGATTTTCGAGATAACCATCAAGAACAACGACAAATTTTCCTGTCAACTCTTTTTTGCTGTGATAAAAATTTTTATTGATAAGATTTCTGGAATATGGATCGTTTGTTTGCATCTTACTTTCAACTTAATTTCAAATAATTATAAAACAATAAATCTTCTCAATTAATCTTTGAAAAAATTTTTTTCATCAAACTATCTTAGCTACAAAATCTTCCAGTTCTCCATAAAGAAAATCAATCACAGGAACTTCAATCATTGTATAACAACCAGGTTTTTGTTTCATAGTTGCTCGAGCAGCTGAGACCATCACTTGAGCAGTTAAAGCAGGATTGTTAATTCTCATTTCAAATCGGAAATATTGATTATGAGTTTCGCCTGATACTCCTTTTCGTTCCATCACTACACCATGACCCATATCAATTAAATTTTCAACATTCTCGACTTGATAAACATAAGTTCTATCTTTAATGAAGTAAGGGTCATTCTTGATTGCTTGTTCTACTTCTTCAAATTTTGCATTTGGTTCAAGTTCTACATAAACCATTCTTCGATGAATTCCCATTCCAGCAGGAACTGTAATTGAAAGTGCATTTTTTACACCAGGAATTGCTTTCACTGCACAAGTATGACCCATTGACATACCAGGACCATAGTTCGTTGTGGTTATTCCTTTTGGTGCCATTGCTAAGAACCAACCACGAATTACTGAATCAATTCCTGGATCCCATCCAGCTGAAATTATTGAAACAGCATTATGTTCTTTTGCAATTGGGTCAAGATATTTTCTAAGGGATGGTATTTCTGAATGAATATCAAAACTATCAACAGTGTTAATGCCAAGTTTGAGGTATTGTTCTACTAATTCTTTCACTTTGCGTGATGGAGCGCATATCAATGCGACATCAACTTTACCAAGTTCAGAAATATTGTTTACTACTTTAGTATCACCAAACTTGCAACAATTTTTTGGATTTAGATTAGCCTTGATGCTTTGAATGTTTTTTACTTCAACAATTCCAGCTAATTCCATATCAGGTTCGTTCAAAAGTGATTCAAGAGCCATCCAACCTACATTTCCAAAACCAACAAGGGCAACTTTAATTTTTTCCATAACCTCCCCACAATTTTATTGCTTTTGACTTTTGATAAATTTGACTAACAGGTTTTTTGCATTTTCGTTGTGTTTCTCTACCAGTTTTTCAACTAGGTCAGCATTCTTTTTCTTCAATGCCTTTATAATTGCATCGTGTTCTTTCACTGAGTCTTTTAAGTGAGAAATCAACGAAAGAAAAATGTAATTATATCTGAAAGTTTGATACCTGAGATTACCAATCATGCGAATGAGTTTTTGATTGCCAGAGCTTTCGTTGATGATTTTATGAAATGCTGAATTTAGTTCAAGAAATTCTGAATAATCTTTCTGTTTCGATTGAGAAATTTTTCTCATTCGCTCGTTGAGTTCGATTAGTTTATCAATTTTTTCTTTTGTGATTTGTTCAGTTGCAAGTTTTGCTGCCAGAGCTTCAAGTGCGCCTTTGATTTGATAAGTTTCTTCGGCATCATCAGGAGTAGTTTCAGCGACAATTGCACCTTTTCTTGGGATGACCTTAACGAAACCTTCTGATTCGAGTTGGAGAAAAGCTTCTCGAAGAGGAGTGCGGGAAATTCCAAGTTGCTTTGCAACTTCAATTTCCATTAATCTTTCACCAGGTTTGATTTTCCCTTTGAGGATGGAAGCACGAATCAAGTCAGCAATTCTATCTCTAAGAGGTTTTAAATCGTCTGGTTTAAGAGAAATTTCTAATTCTTGTTTCATTTGAATATTGTATTTTGTATACAAAATGCAATCAAATATAAATAATGATTTCAAATAAAAAAATTTGTATTTGAAGGTTCTATTAATCTGAATTCAAGGTTTATTGTTTAGGAGTGAGGTTGTTAAAATCTAATTCATTTTAAGATAACAATAACTCATTTTTGATCGAATTAGCAGCCTTTTGAATTTTTTTAATCTTTTCAATAGACATTTTTTCAGTATGCTTTATTAAGTAAATCATTCTTGGGTTGTATTGAAGCTTTGTGTGATGTTTGATTAAAAAATTCCAGAACAAATTATCCCATTTCTCGCACCAATCATCTTTTTTCAAGTTGCTCATTTTTAAGATGTATTTACTCGAGGATATGTAAGGTTTAGTTGCCATTAAACCACCATCAGCATACTGAGACATTCCATAAACATTCGGAACCATAACCCAATCATACGCATCAATGTAATTGGTCATGAAAAATTCATAAACATCGTCAGGATGAATTTCGAGGAGAAGAAACAAATTGCCTAAAAGCATTAATCGTTCGATATGATGATTATATGCAGTTTGATGAAGTTTCTCTAAGGTTTTGTCAACGGGGAAAATTCCAATATTGTTTGAATAAAATTTTTCAAGGGATAAGCCTTTTTGAAATTCAAAGAAATTTGAGGTTCTGATTTTTCTTCCAAAGTATTTATAAATCAAACGAACATACTCACGCCAACCAACTATTTGTCTGATAAATCCTTCAATTGATTGAATTGGTGATTTTAACTCATCATAAGCAGAAATTACTTTTTCAATAATTGTTTTGGGTGTGATTAGACCAACATTTAAAGCTGCTGAAATTGTGCTGTGAAAAAGAAAAGGATGTGAGAACTCTATAGCATCTTGATACGGACCAAAATAAATTAATTTATCGAATATGAAATTCTCCAAATGCTCATTTGCTTGTTGAAAAGTTAGAGGGAAAAAAGATTTTTCATTCACATTACCATAGTTACTCTTAAAATGTAATTGAACATATTTCTTTGCTTCATCAAAAAATTTCGTTGAGTAAGTTTGAATTTCTGGTAA
>JAOAHM010000077.1 GCA_026415235.1 Ignavibacteria bacterium
ACCACAATTGAATTCACTCTTGCTGAAGATGGATTAACAACATTAAAAATTTATGATTTACTTGGTAGAGAAATTCAAACACTTGTGAATGAAGAACTTGAAGCAGGAAAAGTTCATCGAGTTCAGTTTGATGGAAGTGGACTGACATCGGGAGTTTATTTTTATAAGTTAGAGAGTAAGAATAAGAGTGTGATTAAGAAGTTTGTATTGATGAAATAGTGACTTAAAGTCCATAAAATTTTTGATTAAATTCAGATTGTAATATTAAAAGTTTTTCTTAGTTCGAAATAAAAATTTTTTAAAAGCTGATTGAAAAAGACATGATTTGAAATCTGAGATTTAATTTTCTTTTCAATGAAAGTTTTTATTTAATAATTCTGATATTAAATTAATCTCTATCCAAATTTTAAAATTTGAATAAGAATTTATGTTATGCATAATAATAAATTACTTCTTGTTGCAATAACCATTTTAGTGTTAGTTAACTTGCTGTTCCCTCAACCTGAAAATCCAGGTATTATGAAAGCGGGTTGGTTAAATACCACGCTGAATAGAGACGGTAGAACATTAAGTGTAGTAATTTATTACCCTGCATTAAATGAAGGTTCCAATACTCCAATTGATACGACAAACAAACCATATCCCATAATTGGATTTGGTCATGGTTTTGCAATGCAAACAAGTTATTACACTTCTCTTTTCAAACATCTCGCAAGTTATGGTTATATAATTATTGCACCACAATTTCCTGATGTAAATCATCTTCAGCTTGCGTATGACCTTCTTTATTGTGTTAGATTTATCAAATCCCAAAATTCAAATCTAAATTCAATTTTTTACAGGTTAGTTGATACTTCTAAAGTTGGTCTATTTGGTCATTCAATGGGAGGTGGAGCAAGTTTATTAGCATCAAGTATTGACTCGACAATTACCGTTGTGGCTCCTCTTGCTGCTGCCGAAACCAATCCTTCTGTTATATCTGTAATGAGTAAAATTAAATCGGTTGTATATTTAATTACTGCACAGAATGATGGAATAACTCCACCGTCAAGTAATCAAATACCAATGTTTAACAATGCCAATCCCATTAAAGCTATTCCAATAATTAAAGGTGCCAATCATACCAAATTTATGGATACAAGAATTTGGGATTGGACAGACCCAAGAGGTTATTTAACTGCGTCGGAACAATTAAGAATTACTCGTCGCTATCTAACCAGTATTTTTAACCTTTTCTTAAAGGAGGATACTTCATATTTCAAATTCGCATTTGGTAATATTGCTTTGAATGATACCTCCATTATTCTCAGATATAATTTAAAACCTTTGAGACCAAAATCTTTTAATTTAATTTCACCAAGTGATACTACTTTTGTAAGTCAAAATAAGATTAACTTTTATTGGCAAAAAACTTTTTCATTGAATTTAGATGATACAATCAGATATAAAATTCTAATTGCTCGAGATTCAACTTTTAATAACATCGTAAAAATCTTTGATAGTTTAAGTCATAATCATCTTGAAGTTAATTTTTTTGGGGAGGGAAAATTTTATTGGAAAGTTATAGCTTATACATCTGACACAACTCAAACTGAGAGTAATTTTCTTTCATTCAACATTATTTTGAGTAATAATGACGATAAAGGTAACATTGACATCAAATTTGAATTGAAACAAAACTATCCCAATCCATTTAATCCAAATACAACAATTTCATTCACTCTTACTGAAGATGGATTAACAAAATTAAAAATTTATGATTTACTCGGCAGAGAAATTCAAACACTTGTAAATGAAGAACTTGAAGCAGGAAAACTACATCGAGTTCAGTTTGATGGAAGTAGACTGACATCAGGAGTTTATTTTTATAAGTTGGAAAGTAAGAGTAAAAGTACAATCAAGAAATTTATGTTGATGAAATGAATTGAAAGTAATGTTTGATTATTGATTTTTGGTTTGAATAAAATTAGTGTGACTTTTAGAGCTAAGTCATGTTTTAAACTTTTATAGTGATTGAAATACTAATCCAATCCATTCATCTTCAGTCATTTTATCTAATAATTTAAAATTCATACCTGAGTAGTGTGAAATGATATCATTTTCATCTTCAAGCAATAAACCTGAGAGAACGACATATCCATCTTTTCTTATTTTCAATTTAATCTCATCAGCCATTTCAAGTAGAACATTTTTTTGAATGTTGGCAAGAATCATATCAAAATCATTTTCTTGAACTTTATCTAAAGAACCTAAAATAAATCTGCATTTATCTTGAACTTCATTTCGTGAAAAATTTTCTAAAACATTTTCTTCAACAAAATCATCTATATCGCAAGTAATAACTTCTTTCGCAGAAAGTTTAGCGCACACAATTGCTAAAATTCCTGTACCAGTTCCAATGTCCAATACTTTCATTCCAGATTGAATGTATTTCTCAATCAACCTAATCATTATTCTTGTGCTTTGATGATAACCTGTTCCGAAAGACATTTTTGGATCAATCGTAATTAAAATTTCGTTATGCTTTGGAATATATTCTCGAAAAGATGGTTTTATTATAATTCTATCTGATACTTTAATTGGTTGAATTGTTTTTTCCCATTCTTCATTCCAGTTTTTTTGTTCAATTGTTTCAGAAAAAATTTCAAATCGCTCAATTATAGATTCTCGTTGAAGACCCTCTAATGACTTTCTTATGAAATTTAATTCATCATCACTTAATTCTGTAAAAAAACACAGTAATTCATTTTCCTTTTCTTCAATTCCATTAAGAGAAGAGATTAAATAAACAATTCCTGAGATAAATTCAGGCACAAAAGGTTGAGTTTTAATTATTAGTTCGACGAATTTTTTCATATTACTTCTCTACAAACTTTAAGGAGTAAATCAAATGAGTAAGAAGTTGACCTACTTCATTTAGAGTTTCAATACCAATATTTTCAATTGTATCTTTTTGTGTGTGCCAGTAGTTTCTTCGTGGATTTGGTGAATCGGCACCAATCAATTCAGCATCTATGATGTCAATAATTTTTATTCCCATTTCTCCTAAAGGAATGTGATCGTCATAAATTGGTTGCGAGATATCATTTGAAAAAGTTTTTAAGTTCAGTTCCTTCGCTAAATTCCAAACCATTTCAACCACATCTGGTGCAAAGCTCATTGAGTTTGGTTCTTTCATAAATTTAGCTTCTTTATCCCCAACCATATCAAGTAAAATTCCAAATTGTGGTTTTATGTAATCAGGTTTATTTTGAATAAAATATTTTGCACCAAGTGAGTAATTCATAAGATCTCCTTCTTTTCCATAATCTTCGCCATCAAATAAAACGATATCAATTCCATAATTGATTTTTTGTTCTTTTAATTGTTTAGCAATAGCTAATAGAATAGCTACTCCACTGGCACCATCATTTGCACCAAGAATTGGTTTGTCTCGATTGTTTGGATTCGCATCTTCCTCAGCTCTTGGTCTTGTATCCCAATGAGCACAAAGTAAAATTCTGTGTTTACTCGTTGGATTGAATGAAGCAATGATATTTGAGAGATTTAATTTTTCGTTATCGTAGCCTGGATAAGTAAATGATTGAACGAAAACAGTATCAGCAAATTTTTTCAGCTCGTTCAACAAAAATTCTTTTGTTTGTTGATGACCAATCGAATTTGGGTTTCTTGGTCCGAATGAAATTTGTTTTTTAATGTAATCGTAAGCTAATTGCTCATCAAAATCTGGTACCGATTTATTTTCAAGCTCATAGTAAATTGTTTTTGCTTCTGGCTTTTCTTTTTTCTTTTCACATGAAGAAAAAATCAATAAGCTCATAATAATTAATGATAAGATTTTTACATTCATTGAATTAACCAATTTTTTCAAAAATACAGGTTTAAATTGAGAATTGAATTGAATAAGTTGAATTTAGTCTTTGGCACTTAACAATTCCTTAACATAAATTTAACATTCATATTTTAGATTGACTAAAAAATTAGGGAAATATGAGAAAAATTTTATTTACGATTTTATTTATCAAGCTTGTATTTGTAATATCAATTGCAAAGGATGTAATTACAATAAAAGGTTCTGATACAATGGTAATTTTAGCTCAGAGATGGGCAGAAGTTTACATGTCTAAGAATAAAAACATCACAATTCAAGTTACTGGTGGAGGAAGTGGAACAGGTATTTCAGCACTTATTAATGGAACAACAGATATCTGTAATTCATCCAGACCGATGAAGCGAGAAGAAAAAATTAAACTCAAAGAAAAATATGGTACACCAGGTGTGGAAATTAAAGTTGCCATTGACGGACTTGCAATCTATGTTAACGAGAAAAATCCTGTTAAAGAATTATCTATTCAACAAATAAGAGATATTTATACTGGGAAGATTAATAATTGGAAGGAAGTCGGTGGATTAGATGCACAAATTATAAGATATTCAAGGGAAAATAATTCAGGCACTTATGCTTATTTCAAAGATGAGGTTTTACTTGGTGCAGATTTTCATCCAACGACTCAATATTTGCCTGGAACAGCTGCAGTTGTAAATGCAATCATTAAAGATAAATATGGTATTGGTTACGGAGGAGCAGCGTTTGGAAAAGGAATTAAAGAATTAAAAATTAAAAAGGACGATAAATCTCCTGCTTATGCACCAACAAGAGAAAACATTAAAAAGGGATTGTATCCAATTTCAAGATATCTTTACATGTACACTATCAAAAGACCTGAAGGTGAAATCAAAAAATTTATTGATTGGATATTAAGTGACGAAGGTCAAAAAATAGTTACTCAAGTTGGATATTACCCAATCAGATAAATTCATTTGAGTTTATGGAAAGTAAAAATTCAAATTCGGACTTACTTAAGAAGAAAATTTATCTTTCTGATTTAATTGCAAAGATTTTGATTAAAACAATAGCTTTTATTTCTTTTTTATCTATCATTTTAATTTTTGTCTTTGTATTTAGAGAAGCTTTGCCAATTTTCTATTATAAAGCATCAGAAAAAGTTTATACCGACGAAGATTTAAAACAAGAAACCTATGGTGAAGAATTTTTAGGCATTCCACAAACAGAGGAACAACATTCAAGTTCATCAGTTATTCATGCAACACACGAAGATGATAAATCAATTTGGGAAAATATTTTTTCAAGTACATGGGAGCCAATTTCATCTGAACCGAAGTATGGAATTATTCCACTTGTAATTGGGAGTTTTAAGGTTACTTTAATAGCAATTTTAATAGCTGCACCTATTGGAATTCTTTCAGCAATATTTACATCAACCTTTGCACCTAAATGGGCAAAAGAAATTTTAAAACCAGCCATTGAGATACTTGCAGGTTTTCCTTCGGTTGTAATTGGATTTTTTGCTCTTGTAGTTTTGGCATCATTCCTTCAAGATGTATTTGGTTATCAATATAGATTAAATGCTTTCGTTGGTGGACTTGCAATGTCAATTGCGGTTATTCCAATAATTTATACTGTTACGGAGGATTCACTTTCTGCAATTCCAAAAAGTTATATTGAAGCAAGTTTAGCACTTGGTGCTGAAAAATGGCAAACTACTCTTTTTGTAGTTGTTCCTGCTGCTACTCCAGGAATTTTTGCTGCTGTGCTTTTAGGTATTGGTAGAGCTTTTGGTGAAACAATGATTGTGTTGATGGCAACAGGTAATGCTGCTTTAATTTCAAGTTCGATTTTTGACCCAGTTCGAACGATGTCTGCAACTATTGGTGCTGAAATGGCAGAAGTCGTTTTTGGTGAGTTACATTATAATGTATTGTTTTTACTTGGTTCAATTCTCTTCATCTTCACTTTCACACTTAATGCTATTGCTGAGTTTTATGTAAGAAATAAATTGCTAAAGAAATTTGGTGGTCACAAGTGAAGATTAAAAAAATTTTGTACGGACTTTCACTCAAAGCAATTACAGGTTTTTCAGCATTTATAATTCTTTTGATTGTTGCAGTAATAATGTTAAATATTATTTCGGGAGGTTGGTCACACATCACTTGGGAATTTTTAACCACAGCTCCAAAAGAAGGAATGACTGAAGGTGGAATTTTTCCAGCCATATTTGGTACTTTTCTACTTGTAGTTATTATGTCAATCTTTAGTGTACCAATTGGAACTATATCAGCGATTTATTTGAGTGAATACTCCAGCTCAAATTCAATCGTTGCAAGATTCATACGATTTTCTGTTAATACGCTTGCTGGTGTTCCAGCAATTGTCTTTGGATTATTTGGACTTGGTTTCTTTATTCAATTTGTTGGTAAAGGGATGGATAATATACTCTATGGTGGAATTGAATTAAGATGGGGTCAACCAAATATTTTGTGGGCTAGTCTCACAATGGCTCTTCTTACATTACCTGTTGTTATAGTTTCAGTTGAAGAAGCAATAAAAGCAGTTCCAAAAGAACTAAGAGAAGCAAGTCTTGCTCTTGGTGCAACTAAGTGGCAAACAATTCGAAAAGTTGTTATTCCAAATTCGTTAACAGGAATTTTAACTGGAGGAATATTAGCAGTAAGTCGTGGTGCTGGTGAAGTTGCTCCAATTCTTTTTACTGGTGCTGCTTATTTCTTACCGTACTTGCCAACTTCACTTTCTCATCAGTTTATGGAGTTAGGTTATCATATTTACATTATGAGTACACAATCTCCTGATGTAGAAGCTACAAGAGGAATTCAATATGCAACAACATTAGTTTTGTTGGTGCTAACTTTCACGCTAAATTTTTCTGCCATATTTTTGAGATATAGAATAAGAACTGCAAAAAGCAATTTCGGTTAATAATGAATAGTATGGAAAAAGTTAAAATCATCACTAAAAATCTTAATTTTTATTACGGCAAAAAGCAAGCATTATTTAATATTAATCTTGAAATTCCTGAGAAAAAAGTTACTGCTTTAATTGGTCCGTCTGGTTGTGGTAAATCAACTTACTTACGAACATTAAATCGAATGAATGATTTAATTGATGATACACGAGTTGAAGGTGAAGTTTTGATTGATGGAATTAATATCTATCAAAATGGAATTGATGTTGTAGCGTTGAGAAAAAAAGTAGGAATGATATTTCAAAAATCAAATCCATTTCCGAAGTCTATTTATGATAATGTTGCTTATGGTCCGAGAGTGCAGGGAATTAGAGATAAGAAAATTTTAGATGAAATAGTTGAAACAAGTTTGAAGCGAGCTGCACTTTGGGACGAAGTAAAAGATGAATTGAAAAAAAGTGCATTAGCTTTGTCAGGTGGTCAACAGCAACGATTG
Source organism: Ignavibacteria bacterium (assembly GCA_026415235.1). Classification (GTDB taxonomy): domain Bacteria; phylum Bacteroidota; class Ignavibacteria; order Ch128b; family Ch128b; genus Ch128b. The sequence goes on from JAOAHM010000077.1 coordinate 7,279, forward strand.
TGCATCGCTCGTGCTCTTGCAGTAAATCCTGAAATTCTGTTGATGGATGAACCAGCAAGTGCTCTCGATCCAATTTCAACAATTAAAATTGAAGATTTAATTTTCGAATTGAAACAGAACTATACAATTGTTATAGTAACTCATAACATGCAACAAGCAGCAAGAGTAAGTGATTATACCGCTTTCTTTTACATGGGTCAGCTGATTGAATTCGATGATACAAGAAAAATTTTCACTGCACCTAAATTGAAACAAACAGAAGATTACATCACTGGTAGATTTGGTTAGGAGGAATAATGCAAAAACATTTTGAAACTGAACTCGAAAGTCTTAAAGTAAACATCACAAAGATGGCAAGCCTTGTTGAAGAAATGGTGGAAAATTCTTTTTTTGCTTTGAAAAATTCTGACCTTGAATTGTGTAAAAAAATAAAAGCTCGTGACAGAGAAATTGATGCCTACGATAATTTGATAAAAACTCAATGCGAAAATATTCTTGCTCTTTTCCAACCATTTGCAGTGGACTTGCGTTTTATACTAACTGCACTAATGGTAAACAATCAACTTGAAAGATGTGGAGATATTGCGGTCAATATAACTCAACGAGTAAAACCTCTTATCAACTACAAAGAGCTTGTTGAAGAATCAAAAATCTTTGAAATGGGCGAGATTGCGCAAAAAATGTTCAAAGATGCAATAGACTCTTTCATTAATCGTGATGCAAAGTTAGCTGAACTTCTTGGTGAGCAAGATAATGTTGTAGATGATTTTAATAAAAAAATCTTTCGATTTCTAATCGAAAAAATGAAAGCACAACCAGATTTAATCGAACCAGCATCACATCTTATGATTTTATCCCGTCACATTGAGCGTCTCGCTGATCATTCCACCAACATCGCTGAGAATGTAGTTTTTATGGTTAACGCTGAAATAATTTCACATAAACATAAACTTGGTTTGAAATAGGATAATTAATCTTTAATCAACGATTAAAAAATTTTCTATCAAATAAGTTTATTCTGTTACTTAAGTGCTTTTTTAATTTTTGCAATTTCATTTTTAGAAAAATAACTGCAAGCTCCTTTTTTCAAAGCTGGTTGAATGCCAAGTTCTTGAATAACTTTTTTCACTTTTGCAGCAGGTACAGATAATTGTTCGGCAATCTTTCCAACGGTGAGTAATTCATCTTTTTGACTCTTCATTTCGTTTCTCCTTTTTGTTCAAAGTTAAATTAAAAATTTTGTTTTATGAAAGCTTGAAATTTTTTGAATCTTTTATATGTTAGATACCAAAACGAGGGTTTTGTTTATGACCACTTTGGAAAAATTTAAGATTGATTATCAGTATGGAAGTCGCTTCAGAGAATTTCAAAATTTGATGAAGGTTAAAATTCGAGATATACTTTTGCTTTCAAGTCTTTATGATTATTATTTATTTGAAGAAGATGGAAGATTGTACGAGCAGATTCGTGAAGAATATAGAGCACTCAACTTAAGTCACGCTCCAGAAATATCGCATGTAATTACTGCTAAAGAGGCATTCCAATATCTTAAAGATCCAAAGAAGAAATTCGATTTGATTATTACTACTCTTCATATCGAAGATATGAGCCCACTTAAATTTGTTCATACCTTAAAAGAAACTCATCCCGATTTACCCGTGATTTTGCTGGCTTATGATAATCGTGAATTAAAAGAATTAAGCAAAAATTATGACCTCTCTGTATTTGAGAGAGTTTTTATCTGGCAAGGTGATTACAAATTACTTATCGCTATAATCAAGTATCTTGAAGATAAATTGAATGTTGAAAATGATACGCAAACTGTTGGAGTGCAATCAATTATTCTTGTTGAAGATAATGTTAAATTTTACTCAAGTTACCTTCCAATAATTTACACTGAAATTTTTAGTCAATCTCAAAGATTAATCTCCGAAGGATTGAATATTTCTCACAAATATTTGAGAATGAGAGCAAGACCAAAAATTTTGCTTTGCTCAACTTATGAAGAAGCTTGGAATTACTTTGAAAAATATCGAGAATACATTCTTGGTGTAATCTCGGATATAAATTTTAGAAGAAATGGAGTCAGAGATCAAGAAGCAGGACTTAGACTTGCACGAGAAATAAAATCAATTCAATCAGATATTCCAATTCTACTTCAATCAAGTAACATTGAATATGCTGAGAAGGCTCATGAACTTCAAGCTCATTTTATCAGAAAAGGTTCACCGACATTACTCAAAGAACTTCGTCAATTTATTATTGATAATCTTGGATTTGGTGATTTTATTTTTAGAACTCCAAATGGCAATGAGGTTGCACGAGCAAGAAATTTGATTGAGTTGGAAGAGGTATTAAAGACAGTTCCAGAGGAAAGCATAGTTTATCACGCATCACGAAATCATTTTTCAAATTGGTTGAAGGCAAGAACGGAATTTTGGCTTGCTCATAAGTTACGTCCTCGTAAAGTTTCGGATTACCCAACAATCGAAGACTTAAGAAATGATTTAATTGATTCAATCAGAAAATATCGTGAGATGCGTTTACGTGGTATTGTTAGTGAATTTGATAAAAATACTTTTGATATTAATCATAGCTTTGCGAGAATTGGTTCAGGTTCACTTGGAGGAAAAGCGAGAGGACTTGGATTTTTAAATTCATTGATTGTCAATTACGGTTTAAGAGATCAATTCAAAGATGTTTTGATTTATGTTCCATCAGGCGTTGTTATAGCAACTGATATTTTTGATGACTTTATTCAAAGCAACGAATTATTTGAATTTGCATATCAATGTGAAGACGACGAACAAATCAAACAAAAATTTTTTGAAGCTAAATATTTCCGTTCAGATGTAATTGATAAACTCCGAGACTTTTTGGATTTAGTTCGAACTCCACTTGCAATTCGTTCTTCCAGCATTCTTGAAGATTCACAATTTCAACCTCTTGCAGGTGTGTATTATACTGTGATGATTCCAAACAACAACCCCGACTCTGAAACAAGATTAATGGAATTACTTGATGCAATCAAATTAATTTATGCATCCATGTTTTTCCAGCATAGTAAGAATTATATGAAAGCAACAGCTTATCGCTTGGAAGAAGAAAAGATGGCTGTAATCATTCAAAAAGTTGTCGGGCTTCAACATAATGGAAGATTTTATCCTGATTTCGCTGGAGTTGCTAAGTCTTATAATTTTTATCCAATTCCTCCACAAAAATCAACTGATGGAATTGCTCAAGTTGCTTTAGGTTTAGGAAAAATTGTAGTCGAAGGTGGAAATTGTGTTAGATTTTGTCCTAAATATCCAAAGCATTTGTTACAATTTTATTCGACTAAAGAAACGATGAAAACTGCTCAACAATTTTTCTATGCGATTGATTTGATGGAAGAATTTAAGTCAGTTAAACATTCACCAGAAGAATTCGTTAAGACTTTTGATTTAAGCTATGCTGAAAAAGATGGAACATTAAATTTCGTTGGTTCAACTTATTCACCTGAAAACGATGCAGTTTACGATGGTATTTCAAGAACAGGAACTCGAATTGTAACATTTGCACCAATTCTAAAACACGACAAATTCCCTCTTCCACAAATTCTCCAGATATTATTGGACTTGTGTTCATGGGCAATGGGTGCTCCAGTCGAATTAGAATTTGCTTGTAACATGACGGTACCTGCAGGTCAACCAAAAGAATTTGCTCTCCTTCAACTTCGTCCATTTGTTGTAAGTCATGAAATTGAAGAAGTTGAATTCGAATTGGATAATTCGAATAAAGCAATTTGTTATTCAAATCAAGTGCTTGGAAACGGAATTTATCGTGATTTACGAGACATTATTTTGGTTGATATTAATAAATTTGATAGAGGAAAGAGTCGAGAAGTCGCAGCGGAGATTGATTACTTTAACAAAAAGTTATTAAGGTTAGATAGACATTACATTTTGATTGGAGTTGGAAGATGGGGTAGTGGTGACCCTTGGCTTGGTATTCCTGTAACTTGGGATCAAATTGGTGGTGCTTCGGTAATTGTTGAATCAAGTTTCAAAGATTATCATACTACTCCTTCGCAAGGCTCTCACTTCTTCCAAAACATTACAACCTTCCGTATTGGTTATTTTACCGTTGACCCTTATCACAATATCGGTTACATTGATTGGGACTGGCTCCTATCTATCAAACCAGAAGAAGAGCTAACTTTCTGTAAACATCTTAAATTTGAAGAAGAATTGATTGTAAAAATTAACGGTCATACGACAAGTGGAATAATTCTGAAACCAAATAATTCTAAAATTTAATTTGTTGCTTATCTAATTTAACAATAGTATGGAATTTATTTTTTTAGTATTAAAAAAATTTTTGCGACTACAAAAGGAATCAAAGTTTCTTTCCTTAATTACAATCATTTCAATTGTTGGTGTTGCAATTGGTGTAATTATCTTAAACATTGCTTTAGCTGTTCTTAATGGTTTCCAAAAAGAAATTGAAAATCGTTTAGTTGGATTTAATCTTCACATCATTCTTGAAGGTTACGAGGGAAAACTTGTTGATTACAATCAAGAAGAAATTGATAAAATAAAAAAAATTGTTGGAGACGATTTAGTTGGCATATCACCTTATGCAGGTCAATTGGGATTAGTCAAGTTCAAAAAATTTAAAGAAGGTGTTTATGTAAAAGGGATTTTGCCTGATGATGATTATTCATCTCTTCGTAGTAGTATTATTGAAGGAAAATATTCTATTATTCACGACGCTAAATTTTCTACTATCATAATTGGGAAAAAATTATCAAGAAAACTTAATGCTAAGATTGGAGATACATTAACTGTTTATTCTCTTCAGAATTTTGTTCTTCCAATTGACATTGAAAATCTTAAAGTGAAAAAATTTATAGTTGCTGGAATTTATGAATCGGGAATGGCAGAATACGATGATGCAAATGCCTTTATACATTTAAGTTCAGCTCAAGATTTGTTTGGTTTTGAGGATAAAATTTCGGGTTATGAAATTAAACTACTTGACCCAAGGCAAGCAGATTACTTGAGCATGAAATTAACTTCAAATCTTGGTTATCCTTACTACGGTCGTTCCATTTTTCAAACCTACAGAAACATTTTTAATTGGATTGAACTTCAGAAAAAACCAATACCAATTGTCCTCGCTCTTATTACTATTGTTGCAATATTTAATGTCATTTCCACTCTTTTAATTTTTGTAATGGATAAAACCAACTCCATTGGAATACTAAAAACACTCGGAACTACTTCGAAACAAATTACAACGATTTTTTTGCTAAATGGGCTATTCATTGGATTAGCAGGAACCTTTATTGGAAATTTTTTGGCAGTAATTTTATTGTTCCTTCAAAAACAATTTAATGTTGTGAAAATTCCTGAAGGAGTTTACTTCTTAGATAAAGTTCCAATTTCGATTGAACTTGAGAGTTTTATGATTGTAACCTTGGTAAGTCTTGGTATATCAATATTATTTTCTTTCATCCCAGCGAGATTTGCTTCTAAAATTGATATAATTAAATCAATTAAGTTTTCGTAATATGAGTTTAGAAAGATTAATTGCATTTAGATATCTGAAGTCAAAACATAAGATAAACTTCATCACAGTTATTTCATTACTTTCAATAATAGGAATTACTGTTGGTGTTGCAGCATTGATTATTGTTCTCTCAGTTTTCAATGGTTTTGGTAGTCTTGTAACTGAAATATTAATCAGCTTTGACCCACATCTTAAAATTGAGTCAAACTACGCAGAAGGTTTTTTACCTGACAAAAAACTTGAAAACTGGCTCGAGAGTAATGAAAATGTTCAATCATTCTCTCCATTTGTTAACGGAAAATGTGTTGTTTATTCTAATAAAGTAATTCGAATAATTAATCTTTACGGTATAAGTGAAAGCAAAAAACATGAAATTGGCGGATTAAAACAAAACATCATCTCTGGTGAATACAATTTACATTCTGACTTTATTCCTAAAGCTCTAATTGGTTTAAGTCTTGCAACTCGACTCCAAGTTTCTGTTGGAGATACAATTGTAGTAGTTAGTCCTGATGGAATAGAAAATCTTCTTGCGGGTTTATCTGTCCCTTCTTATCAAACTTTTGTTGTTGGAGGAATTTACAATACTCATAATAAAGATATTGATGCATTTAATGTTTATGTGCCTCTAAGTTTTGCTCAACGGTTGCTCAATTATGGAAATAATATCTTCGGTTATGAAATTCGTTTGAAAAATATTAATCGAACTAATTCAGTCAAAAGTGCTCTCGAGAAAAATTTTGAAAATAAAATTTATTCGATTAAAACTTGGTTCGATTTGCATAAAGATTTATACTCAGTCATGTTAATTGAACGATGGACAGCTTATGTAATTTTGAGTTTGATTATTGCAGTTGCAACTTTTTCAATTTTTAGTTCATTGCTTATGACTGTTTTAGAAAAGAAAAGAGATATTGGAATTCTCAAAGCAATGGGATTACAAAACAAAAGTTTATTAAAAATATTTTTGTTGGAAGGAATTATTATTGGTGTGATAGGTTCAATCTTAGGATTAATTGTAGGTCTTGGTGTGTGTTTCCTTCAGTTGAAATATAAAATCTATTCACTTGACCCAACCGTATACATCATTGATGCATTACCAATTAAGATTGAATGGTTAGATGTTTTTCTCATCGTTGTTATGGCTATTTTCCTTTCAACTTTTGCTGCATACTTTCCTGCGAAACGAGCAACTAAATTAAATCCAATTGAAGCTATCAGATGGGAGTAAAATGACTCAATCTAATGGAAATGAAAAAATAATCTTGAAAGCTATTGACATAAAAAAATCCTACTCACTTGATAAAAATCTAAAGCTTGAAGTTCTCAAAGGGATTTCTTTGGAGATTTTCGAGGGAGAGATACTTGAGATTATCGGTGCTTCAGGTGCAGGTAAGAGTACATTGCTTCACATCTTAGGAACAATTGATAAACCTGATGAAGGTGAATTATATTTTGATTCAATTAACTTGTTAAAATTAAAAGATGAAGAGATATCTAAATTTCGAAATCAACATATTGGATTTGTTTTTCAATTTCATCATTTACTTCCAGAGTTTACTGCGTTGGAGAATGTTGTTATTCCAATGATGATTACTGGAAAAACTTTTGATGAATGTAAAACTCGAGCAATGGAATTACTTGATTATGTCGGTTTATCTCACCGTTTGAACCACAAACCATCGGAACTTTCGGGTGGTGAACTTCAACGAGTTGCAATTGCTCGAGCTTTGGCAAACAATCCAAAAATAATTTTTGCTGATGAACCAACTGGTAATCTCGACTCAAAAAATAGTAAAGCAATTATCGAATTGATTAAAAATCTAAACCAAGAACTCAACCAAACTTTTGTAATTGTAACTCATAATCCAGACTTAGTCGAAATTGCGAATAGAGTAAGAGAAATTATTGATGGTATAGTTGTTTGAAAATTTTTTTTGAATTACTGAACAAGCTGAACATTACAATTAAAAACTTCTTCAAAAAATTATCACAATAATTTTTTCATCACCTCCATTTTCATAGATATCTCATCTAATTTTCCAATCAAATTTTTTGAGCAAATATTCTTCTTTTACAACTAAAAGAACTTCAAAGAAAAGTGATGAATTTATCACGAAAAGAAACATTTTGAATTCAGATTTAGATAAAACTAAGGATAAAAGTTTGTTGTAAAAAAAGCTTGCTGAAGGATGATTCTTTTATAAAAATTTACCCTATCTTCAGCAAGCTTGCGAAAAATATTAACTATGTATTCAACTAATGCAAAGGGAAGTTAGACTCATTTTACAATTAATATTTGCTTTCCTTTGCAACGAACTTACCGTAAATCAAAAGTCCAATAATAGTAGCAACACCAATCAAACTAAAAACAATCCACAATGTTTGTGGGTCTTTAAGATTATCAACGAAATGAACATAAAGATTTGCACCAAGTACTCCACCAATTAATGAACCTAAAACACCATATAGAAAGGCATAACCTAAGTAAGTAGCTTTTTTATCTTCAGGAGCAATCAAGCCAACATAACTGATAAATTTGGGATGTGCAGTCATCTCACCAATTGAAAACATAATTATTCCAATCATGAATACCCAAATGTCTGTTGAAATTGCGAGTATAGCCATACCTAATGTACCTAAGGAAATTCCAGTTATCATTGTTGGCAGAGCTTTTTTGTTTTTCACAATGTTCGAAACAATCATCTGAAGTAAAATAATTGTTCCAGCATTTATAACTGTTACATGTTCCACATCAAATTTCCAATTAAGATTAATTCCAATTCCAGCAAGAATTGAATTAACA
>JAOAHM010000095.1 GCA_026415235.1 Ignavibacteria bacterium
TTGCGGAAGTGGTGGAACTGGTAGACACACCATCTTGAGGGGGTGGCGCCGAGAGGCGTGCGGGTTCAAGTCCCGCCTTCCGCACTAATTTTTGTAGAGTTATTTTTTTCATCTCTAATTAATAAAGGAGTTAATAAATGAAATTTTTAAGTGCAATCGTTGCATATCTTTTATTCGTATCATTGTTATTCTCTCAAGAAATGAATCCAGATGCTGCCAAATTATACAATGAAGGTAATCAAAAAATGAAAGAAGGAAATTATTCGGCAGCAATTCAGCTTTATGATCAAGCACTTAAAATTCAAAAAGATTACCGAATACTTTATCAAAAAGGTCTTGCTCACCGAAGAATGAACCAACTTGATCAAGCATATAATGATTTAACCGAAGCTCTCAAACTCAAACCAGATTTTGATTTAGCTTACAACGCACTTGGTACTCTCGAATTCACAAGAGGAAATTTCGAATCCTCAATTAATAATTTCTTAAAGACACTTGAACTAACAAAAAACAATCAATTAAAAAGTCAAGTACAAAAAAACATTTCATTGTCTTACCTAAAATTAGCGGACATACAACTCAAAAATGCTGAATATGATAAAGCTATTGATAATTTAAAGAAAGCAATCCAAAACGACGAGAAAAACGATGCAGCATATCTTGCTCTCACAAAAGCTTATGTAGAAAGTGGTAAGTACGAAGAAGCAATTTCTTCTGCAGATAATGCATTAAAATATCGTCAAAAGATTCCAAAAGGTGGAATTTATTACTATAAGGGTTTAGCATTAAAGAATCTTGGTAAAATGAACGAAGCGAAAGCTGCATTTGAAGAAGGTCGAAAAGACCCAACCTACAAAGCAGTTTGTGAATACGAACTAAAAAACCTCCCTAAATAAATAAACATAAAACCTCCAATAACCGCCTCTCACGAGGCGGTTTCTTTCTTTAATTAATCACATTAAAAAATTTAAAACTCTTCTAATTAAAAAATTCCTCAAAAAATTTTATGCACGAATTTTTTAATTCCTATTTTGATTATTGACAGAAGAATTTTTTAGAAATGAATTTTAATTGAAGTAAGAAATATCTTCATAAGAGAATTTTGAAATTTTTCTAATCGAAGTCCGTGGGCAAATCAGGATTTTTATAATGTTCAAAAAATCTTTCAATTTGTTTTCGGGTTATTCTACCAGTGCTGAGTTCAGGTAATTCATCCAATCCGAACCAACCAACATCTTCTGTCTCGTAACTTGGTTTTGACTCTCCACCAATTAATTCACAGAGAAAGAAAATTTTGTAAAGATGAAAGATGTAAGGAGTGTGTCCTTGCTTATTTCTATCGTAAACAGCTAAAACTTTTTTTGCTTTCACTGTATAACCAGCTTCTTCAAAAACTTCTCTTTCAGCATTTTCACTTGGAGTAAAACCAACATCTGCCCAACCACCAGGGACAGTCCATTTTCCGTCAACTTTTTCTTTAACCAATAAAATTTTATCGTCTTTGAAAACAACTCCACGCACATCAACTTTTGGTGTGGAGTGACCTGCTTCGCTCATAAATAATTTATGAATTTCTTCTTTGTCAAAACCTGTTTGCATTGAAATCATTTCTTCAGCAATTTCCATAATTTGTTTGTATCTCTCAATTTCGAAATGATTATCTGAATAATGCAATCCTGATTGTGCAAGGGATTGAAGCCTTTGTGCAAGTTCAAGCCATTTTTCTTTCATTTCATTTCCTCAAAATATTTTTTGAAATAAGAAACTATCTCATCAACATCATTGCTTAAAAAAACATTGATTGGTTTTCGTCCTTCGTAAGAATTTCTATCATTCATTAGATTGGTGAGATGAGTCCAAAACTCTTTATCAGCTGCGATTGGTTTCGCATCGAGAAGATTTTTGTTAATTAATTCAAGAATTGCTGAATACTCGAGCAAAGTTCCAGTTCCACCTTTGAGAACAACAAAACCATCGGCAAGAGAAATTAATTTCTCAATTCTCTCAAACAAAGTTTTGCATCGGATTTCTTCTTGAATAAATTTATTTGCAATCAAATCAAATGAACCAACAGTTATCCCAATTGTCTTTGCACCGACTTCACTTGCGCCTTTCGCTGTTGCTTCCATGGTTCCATAAAATCCACCATTACAAATTGAAAAACCATTTTCACCAAGTTTTTTACCAAGTTTATAAGCAAATTCATATTCCTCATCACCAGGTTTTGGGAAAGATGAACCAAAAATTGTAATCACCTTATTTTTAATCATAGAACTCCCATGCTATTCCAAATCTGAACTGAATATCGTTTGTTGGATAGTAAGGCATCAAATAAAATTTTCTGTCTAATAAATTTTCAATCGAAAGATAAACTATTGCCGATTCTTTCACTCTGCCTGATGCAACTAAATCAATTGTGAAATTCGAAGGAATAGTAATCGTTCCAAAATTAATAAGTGAATCGTTGTAAGTTCTTACATCAACAAATGAGAGTTTTGATGAAGAGAAATTTCTTCCTGCAAAAGAACTGAAAAATTTGATTCGAAATCCTGTTAACAAGTCGAGACTTGATTTGAAGAGTTTATCGTTGTAAAAAAGTTCGAACTGCCCTTGAAATCTTGGATAAATTGATTTGTGGTAATTAGTTTGATTTAATCTAACAAAATTGTCGTTGAAACTAAATGCTAATCTTGAATTGAGCTTCCAAAATGAGAAAGATAAATCAGACTTAAATCCATACGCACTAACTTTTTGAAAAGGATAATTTAATATTGAATTGCCCTGTTCGATTGAGTAAAAAGAACTTTGAGTTACTGGATTACTTTCGTTGCGATAATATGCTTCGGTTGAAAATTTAATTTTTGAAAATGCGAATGTTAATCGTCCATAAAGAAGAAAAACTTCTGAAGCAAAATCATTCAACGAAAAATTGTAGAAATATCTTTCATCGTAAGAGAAAATTTTTTGAAACCTCGAAACGCCAAAAATTAAATTCCATTTATCTGAAAAATTAAATTGTAAATCAGAACCATAAGAAAGAAAATTTTTATTCGTTCCTTTAATCTGATTTATCTTAAAGTAAATTGAAGGTTTTAAAAAGTTCACTAAATCAATTTGATTGAAAGCATAAAAAGAAAAATAATCATCAATAACTTTGTTGAAGAAGAATGGACTTTCAATAATTATTCGTTCGTAAGTTCCTTTTAATTCAAGTTGATTGAAAAGTAATTTTAGATTTTCTTTCAAACTTATTCCAAGAACTTTTGACCAGTGATTATCGAAAACACGAATTGAGTCTGCTTTATGTTCATTATCTCTATACTCTCTTAGAGATTGTTGATAATAGATATTAAGTTTCGTTTGAGAAATTTCGTTCAAATCCAAGATGCCATTTATATCAATAGAATGAATTGTCCACTTGTGGTAAGCATCATCATTAATTACCAAAGCTCTTTGATTATCATACAGAACATTTTCAATTGGTTCGCCTTGTGCGAGAAATGGATTGTTGATATTTATTCCTTCATTAAATCTCACAAGTGATTTTGAATAACGATATATGAAATCGAAATTAATTTGATTGTTTAGATAATGAGTTAATTTGACTTTACCTGCCCACAAATCTTTCTCGCTGTTAAGAAATCTACCGAGAGCGTTGTGCTTTGTTACACCGAATTCAAAATTGAATTTTTGAGTGAGGTTGACATTAAACAAACCATCGAAAAATAAATTGTCATATTGACCTTCAATGTAACGAATTCTTGAAAGTGGGATAGATGAATATCTTTTCCATTCTCTGAAGATTATTGCGTTTTGATTGTTATATCTCGAAAAAAGAAATGAACGAGTTGGAAAGACAAAATCAATTGCTTCGAATTCATCAAATCGTAAATCACGGAGGTCAATGATGTTTGTTAGTGGTTCGTTGATTTGTCTTTCGTTTATCAAAAATGCATTTGAGCGATTGTCTGATTGAAAGAATGATAGTTCATAGAAATTTGATGGCAATCCTAAGTCAGTTAAGAATGAATTTGATTCATAATTAATTAAATGAATTGGAGAGAAGAAATTTGAACGGTTGAGTGTGAAGTTATCAATGTTTTTTGAATTGTTGGTCGAATATGATTTTTGGTTTATTGGAATGATTGTGTCGGGCTTTGATGGTTGTGAATTGGAGATGTTTTTGTTGATTGGATTCCTGCTTGCGCAGGAATGACATTCAGCATCACTACACTCACCGTCATTCCCGCGAAAGCGGGAATCTATCTCAGCATATAATGGATTCCTGCTTGCGCAGGAATGACATTCAGAATCACTACACTCACCGTCATTCCCGCGAAAGCGGGAATCTATCTCAGCATCATCATTTGCGGACAGGGCAAGCCTTGTCCCTACAATTTCTGGATTCCTGCTTGCGCAGGAATGACATTGAACATAACTTTCTACAATTTCTGGATTCCTGCTTGCGCAGGAATGACATTCAGCATCATCACTTTTACAGTCATTCCCGCAAAAGCGGAAATCTATTTCAGCATCAATTACGAACAGGGCAAGCCCTGTCCCTACAGATTTTAGATTCCTGCTTGCGCAGGAATGACATTCGGCATCATCACTTTTACTGTCATTCCCGCGAAAGCGGGAATCTATTTCAGAACCATCATTTGCGGACAGGGCAAGCCCTGTCCCTACAATTTCTGGATTTCTGCTCACGCAGGAATGACATTGAACATAACTTTCGGACAAGGCAAGCCTTGTCCCTACAATTTCTGGATTCCTGCTTGCGCAGGAATGACATTCAGAATCACTACACTCACCGTCATTCCCGCGAAAGCGGGAATCTATTTCAGCATATAATGGATTCCTGCTTACGCAGGAATGACATTCATCATAAATTTCGGACAGGGCAAGCCCTGTCCCTACAGATTTTGGATTCCTGCTTGCGCAGGAATGACAATGTGAAGTAAAATAAAAATCTATCCCCACTGAATAAATTTCTTTTAGAAAAACAAAGAAAAGTAAAAAACCAATGATGAAATTTAAATTCGATAAGGTGCTTTTCAATTTCAATCAAGAATGTTTTTGGAGAAGTTTTCTTGTTTCGCTTGCTACTTCGGTAATGTAAT
>JAOAHM010000001.1 GCA_026415235.1 Ignavibacteria bacterium
TGAACAAAAGTTTTTTGATTATTATCATCTCCTTCTACAGAATTTGGATTACCATTAAAAACACCACCAATTAATTTTATGTCGAGATTATTAAAAGTTAAATTGTACAACAATTGTAAACCTAAATCTCTTCCAGCGTAACCTAATTTATCAAGTTCCTTCACAATTTTTGTTCTTTCGAGAAAAGGAATTTCTCTTACACTTGTTAACCTTTCCAAAGAAAATGGTTTCTTAAATTTTCCTAATGTTAATTCAAAGCGATTCAGAAATCGCCATCTGAAATCAGCGTCTTTAATTAATATTGGATCAAATGGATCCAGCTCGATTTCACTTTTTAACGATTTGTAAATTTTTGTTTCTAAACCAAGTCTAAAACGATTGATATAAAACTCATTATTTGGATTAGTTGAATTGTCTAAATTGACTCGGTAAACAGGTTGAAAGAAACCATAGACTTGGGAAAGCTTACCTTCTTGAGCGAAAACTTCATTAATCAAAATGACAAAAAGTATTGAGAAAACTATTTTTAATTTCATGCCTCTCGTACTCAAAAATTATCATCTTCGATTGTCTTCTAAAGCAAAGGATGGAATTGCTTTAGGAAAATTTTCTATGAATGTTTTTTGAAAAAGAATTTTTCATTCACTGTGCAATTTTGTTTTTATTATTAAATTCTAAAAAATTACTACAAAATAAATTTATGATACTTTTACTTAAAAGTAAATTGTATCAATTCAAAATTAATAAATTTTCAATCTTTACTCTTTTATCAAATTTTTATTCAAAAAATTCTAAATTTGCCTGTCATTAAAAATTATTGGAAGGTATGAACGATAAAATCAATCAATTAGAAAAAATTATTGAAAGTTATCAGCGAGTTGTTGTTGGATTTTCAGCAGGAGTTGATTCGACACTTGTTTCATTCGTTTCAAATAAAGTTTTAGGTAAGAATGCTTTGATTGTTCTTGCAAGAACAGAAACAATTTTAGAAGAAGATGTTCAACTTGCACGAGAACTTGCTTCGAAATATAATTTCAACTACAAAGAAATTGAATACAATGAACTTGAAATTGAGAACTACGCCAATAATCCAGTCAATCGTTGTTATTTCTGTAAATCCGAATTGTATTCAAGACTTGCTGAGATAGCCGAGCAGGAGAATACAAAATATATTTTAGATGGAGCTAATCTGGATGATTTAGGAGATTATCGTCCAGGCAGATTAGCTGCAAAAGAGAAAGAAGTAAAATCTCCATTAATTGAATGTGGATTTACTAAACAAGATGTGCGTGAAGCTGCTTTAATTTTTGGATTACCAAATCACGATAAACCTTCTGCACCATGTTTATCATCTCGAATTCCTTATGGTACTCAGATAGACCGTAAATCTCTTGAGATGATTGCAAGTGGAGAGAGGTTCTTGAGAAGTTTTGGTTTTGTTAACATAAGAGTTCGTCATTATGGAGAGAAAGCAAAAATTGAAGTTGATAAAGAGATGATAAATATTCTCTATGAAAATTTTGATGAAGTAAAATCTCAATTCGAAAAGATTGGATACAAAGAAATTGAAATTGATCCAGAAGGATTTGCATCAGGAAAATTAAATCGAAATATCATTAACAAAATTGAAATTCTTCGATGAAAAAAAATCTGAAAAACATTCTGCTTGATTTCAAAAATTCAAAAATTGAACTTGATGATGTTTTGAATTTCATAAAAGAACAGGAAAAAATTGTTGAAATAGAATTCGCAACACTCGATGCAAACAGAGAGAGGCGCACAGCAATTCCCGAAATAATTTTTTGCGAAAACAAATCAACACAAAAAATAATTGAGATTATTCAAAAACTTTATGCTGAAAATCAACTCGTGATTGGTACACGATGCTCGGAAGAAAAACTTAAATTGATAAAAAAGAAATATCCAAAAGGTAAATACTCCTTCGAAGGAAAAGCATTTTATATTGGTAAACCTTCAAAAAAAATCTCAGGCAAAGTTGCTTTGATAACAGCAGGTACAACAGATGTTCCTGTTCTCGAAGAAGCAAGCATTGTTCTTGAAGCACTTGGCATTGACCATGAAAAATTTTATGATATTGGTGTTGCTGGAATTCATCGCTTGTTTTCAAAATACGAAAAAATTAATTCTTGTGATGTTTTGATTGTTGCAGCAGGGATGGAAGGAGCGTTACCTTCGGTGATTGGAGGAATGTTCTCTCAACCTATTATTGCAATTCCTGTTAGTGTTGGTTATGGAACTGCATTAAGTGGATTTACTGCACTTTTCGCAATGCTTACAAGTTGCTCACCTGGAATTACAGTTGTCAATATAAATAATGGCGTTGGAGCTGCATCATCGGCTGTAAAAATTTTAAGGCTAATCGAAAATAAAGTTGGAAAAGATTAGTCTGAAAAATGAAAATTGCCTTTGTTACATCAGAACTTGACCCTTATGCAAAAGTTGGTGGGCTTGCAGATGTTGCTCGTGGATTAACGAAAGCTTTAAGTCAACTTGGTTGTGATGTAAAGATTTTCATTCCTCGATATTCATCAATTGACCCTTGGCGAGATGAACTTCGCTATTGCTTTGATGTTAACGAAATCAAAATCAAAATCTCTGAAAAAGAATTTTCGGTTCATGCTTTTAAGAAAGAGTTAAGTTTTAATCGTAAATCAAAAATCGAGATTTATTTTGTTGATTCTCCCTTTCATTTCGATAGAGGCACAATCTATACGAATGATATTGATGAAGGTGAAAGATTTCTTTTATTCTCAAAAGCAGTAATTGAAATTTGTCAAAGATTGAAATGGGCACCAGATGTTTTTCACATTAACGATTGGCCTACAGGTTTGCTTCCAATCATATTAAAACAACATTACAGTTGGGATTTGCTTTTTAAGAATACAAAATTTCTCTTAACAATTCACAACATCGAATATCAAGGCAACTTCTCACCAGAATTAGTTTTCAATAATCATCTGGATGGAAAATATTTCTACTTAGGTGGTCCACTTGAATTTCATGGTAAGGTTTCTTTCTTGAAAGCGGGAATTGTTTTTTCTGATATCATTACAACGGTAAGTGAAAATTACGCAAGAGAAATACTTACTCATGAATTCGGTGGGGGAATGGAGCAAATTCTTTTGACTAAGAAAAATGTTGTTTATGGAATTTTAAATGGAGTTGATTATTCGGAATGGAATCCTAAAACTGATAAATACATCCCATATAAATATTCTGAAAAATCTTTATACAGAAAATCGAAAAATAAAATCGAATTACTCAAAACATTTCATCTCCCTGAAGATAAAGAAACTCCTTTGATAGGAATTGTCTCACGACTTGTTTCTCAAAAAGGATTTGATTTAATGATAAGTGGAATTGATGAAATTTTGAAGATGAATTTACGATTTGTAATTCTTGGTTCAGGCGAAAATAAGTACGAAGATTTTTTCCGAAGTTTAGCTTATTCATTTCCAGATAAATTTGGATTAAAAATTGGGTTTGATAATCAATTAGCTCATTTGATTGAAGCTGGTGCTGATATGTTTCTGATGCCTTCACGATATGAACCATGTGGCTTAAACCAAATTTATAGTTTGAAATATGGAACTGTGCCTATTGTTAGAAAAACTGGTGGACTTGCTGATACAGTCAAAGATTGGGATTATTATCAACAGCTTGGACTTCACTCAGGAAATGGTTTTGTCTTCGAAAATTTCTCTTCCCAAGAAATGGTTGATGCTATTAGACGAGCTTTAGAAAGATACAAAGACAAAAAAATTTGGAAGCAGATTCAACTCAACGGGATGAAAGAAAATTTTTCTTGGGATATTTCAGCAAGAAAATATTATGATTTGTATCGGAAGTTAGTTGTTGTAAATAATTGAGAATTTGTTCTTTTTTGGTTGGAATTTGAATGAAAGGTTTTTGAAATAATTTTTTCCCTTGTTTTAATTAGCAATTAATGTTGTAACTGAATTTGGATTTGCAAGTCCAATCACTCTGACTTTGGTAGTTCCATCATTTCCAATTTCGTTTCCAGTTCCAATGATAATTAAAAGATTACCACTTAAGCCAATAGCGAAGTATGTTCCATTTTCGGTTGTATCCATGTGTGGGGGAGTAGTAAAGTTAATATAAGAATTTCCTCCACCTCCAAGTGCAACTGGTTTATGATAATATTGTTTTGCATAAACTGCAATATTGTTTATATCATTTATAACAGCATCCCTGTTCGCATTTCGTGCAAAATTGCTTGCTAAGTTTATTCCAACTATTATGCTAATTCCCACAACCATTGCTCCAATTACGATTAAAAGGATTTGTGTCTGTCCCATTGAATTAACTCAATTATTATTAATTGTTGTCTAATTTTTTACTCTAATATTAGAATTAAAAGTCTTTTTTACAATATTAAATTTCATTGTTAGTTAATCTTCAAAGTTAATTTTGAATCGTAAACATCAATTTTAGATATTTGTAAAACCAATGGTAGAGAATTGAGATTCCTTAAATATTTTCTTTACATTTTACCTACATTAATTTTCATTGTCTATGTTTCAGTGCGGGATGTAAGAGGTTCCCTTGGGACAAGAAAAAATCCCGTTAAGTTATATTTTACTCCATCCGTAGATGCAGAAAAAATCACTCTCAGTGCAAAACCACTCATTCAATTTCTCGAAAAAGAAACAGGTTATTATTTCGAAACAGCTGTTCCGACTTCTTACATTGCAGTAGTCGAAGCTTTTGGAACGGATCGAGCTGATATCGCAATCATCAACTCTTTCAGTTATCTATTGGCTCATCAAAAGTATGGTGCTAATGCTGTACTAAGAGTAATTAGAACTGGTAATCAAGCATATTATAGAGGGCAAATTATTGTTAGAACTGACTCTGGAATTGACAAATTGGAAGATTTGAATGGAAAATCAATAGCTTATGTTGATGCCTCTTCTGCATCAGGATATATTTTACCAAGTTCTTTGCTTAGAAAAAAAGGGATTAAACCCAGTAGAGAAACTTTTGCAATGAAACATGATAATGTTGTGATAATGGTTTATCAAAAGCAAGTTGATGCAGGAGCAACTTTTTATTCACCACCTCATCCTGTTACAGGTGAACCACTTGATGCAAGGTCAAGAGTGAAGAAACAATATCCAGATGTGTTCGAAAAAATTAAAATTCTTGCATTAACTGATTCGCTTCCAAACGACCCAGTAGTTTTTCGAAAAGGTTTATCACCAACCATGGTCGAACGAATTAAGAATGCACTTTTGAAATTCGCAAATTCCGAAGAAGGTAAAAAAATAATGCCTGAAATTTATAGCATGGAAGGCTTGATTGAAGCTTCGGACTCAGATTATGATTTACTCAGAAAGTTAATTAAAGAAGCTGGATTGAATTTAGAAGAAATGGTGAAGTAATGAGTTCAAATGTAATTGTTGAAGTTAGAAATCTTCATAAAGTTTATCCAAGCGGAACTCACGCATTGAAAGGAGTTTCTTTGGATGTTTATGAAGGCGAATTTCTTGTGGTAATTGGATTGAGTGGTTCTGGCAAAACTACATTGTTGAAATGCATTAATCGTCTTGAAGAACCAACTGCTGGAACTGTTAAATTTCTTGGTAAAGATATAACTCACATCAAGGGAAAAGAATTAAGAGAAGTTAGAACACATATTGGAATGGTTTTCCAGCAATTTAATTTGATTAAACGAATGACTGTATTGAATAATGTTCTTGCTGGTAAACTTGGATATATGAAAACATTGCCATCAATACTTGGAAATTTTCCTCAAGAATGCATTGATGAAGCAATGAAGAATTTAGATATTGTTGGAATTCGTGAATATGCTTATGAAAGAGCAGATAAATTGAGTGGAGGTCAACAACAGAGAGTTGCAATCGCAAGAAGTCTAATGCAATCACCAAAGTTACTTTTAGCTGATGAACCTGTTGCAAGTCTTGATCCAGCAACTTCAAATTCAATAATGCAATATTTTGAAAAAGTGAATAAAGAATTGGGTGTGACGGTTGTTTGCAATTTACACTTCTTAAGTCTTGTTCGAAGATATGCAACACGAGTGATTGCATTGAAAGCTGGTGAAATTGTTTTCGAAGGATTACCTCATGAAATTAATGAAGAATGGTTCAAAAAAATTTACGGCGAAGAAGCAGAAGAAGTGGAGATTAGATAATGTTAGAACCAGAATTAGAAATTCATCCTAAGGAAAAAATTTTAAGAAAGAAAAAAAATCAAGAAAAAGTTGATTTAGTAAAAGCAATTCTTTTAGATAGTTTTTTCATCTTTTATACAATATTAGTTCTACAAAGAGCGATTTATTATAAAGTAATTTTGGATTTGAGGGAGCTTCCTTTTTCATGGTATGAGATTGGATTTATTGCTATCGTTTCGGTTTTGATAGGCATTATTTGGGGATACAGTAGAACATCTTTAGGCGCAAAGATAATGGGACTTGCGAAGGAGACAAAGTTCGCAAAACTATCATCAGAAATTTTTGCTTGGACGCTTTTCAACCTTACATTTATTGCAGGTTGGTTGGTCACAAAAATCTCTTTGATTGATTTATTCAGTGCAGAAGGAATTGAAGGAGCTAATCGAATTTTTTATGCGCTATTCACACCTGAATTTGGAATTTTTGATGATGCGTTGTTCGCAATAATCGAAACAATTTATCTTGCATTGATTGCAACTTTGCTCTCAATACCACCAACATTAATCTTAAGTTTTTTAACTGCACGAAATTTAATGAAAGACCATTGGTACACTTTTTCAATTTATTACATCTTAAGAATTATTCTGAATTTTGTTCGTTCCATTGAGCCATTAATTTGGGCAATTATTTTTTCTGTTTGGGTTGGAATTGGTCCATTTGCTGGAATGATTGCATTGCTTGTTCATACAATTGCTGCTAATGCAAAGCTATACTCAGAAGCAATCGAAAGCATTGAAGAAGGACCAGTTGATGCAATTGCTGCAACAGGTGCAAATAAGTTACAGATAATTTGGTATGCGGTAATTCCTCAAATTGTCCTTCCATTTCTTTCCTTCACGATTTATCGCTGGGATATAAATGTTAGAATGGCAACAGTAATTGGATTGGTTGGCGGTGGTGGAATTGGAACAATGCTTATGCAATATCAGGGACTTGCACAATGGCATGAAGTCGGATTAATTGTTATCATGATTGCCATTGTTGTCTGGATAATGGATTACATTAGCGCAAAAATTCGTGAAGCAATTTACTAATACGATTTAGCGATTCAGAAAAAAGATTTTGTGCAAAAAATTTTAGTTTAAAATCGCTAAATGCCTTGAATTTTTTTCTTTTGAAAGGTTATAAGCCATAAAAGTCATTTCTAACTTCATATCGCTATAATTTCTAAAGTGGATTTACACAAGCATTTGAGAACTTATTAACAATTTTCGTAGGATTGTTATTTTTTGAAGAAATCTAAATCCTCAAAATAAATTCTTGAAGAAAAAGAACTCACATCAATAAAATACTTCTTGCAGAATTGTATATTAATCTCTCTTCGGTTCTCTGCGTTTATCTCTGCGAACTCTGCGGTGAAAAATTTTGATAAGGAGAATCATCGTTCGGGACAAACCTCGACAATACATTTTGTTAATTAAATGTAGTGTCATTGCTCACCCTGCCCATTTCTAAGATTTACGAAAATGTTTCTTATGAATTTCGATTTGTTCTTCTGTTGATTTAATTTTTTTTGTGATGAACGGTCGAGGCAAACCCTGCCCCTACAACTAAATCTTCATACCTGTACAAACAGGTAGTGAGAAAAAATTTTTGAAATAGTTTCCTGCCTCCGCAGGAAAGACAGATGGATGGAATGAGAAAAAATAATCATAAGCTTAGACGAATAAGCACAATCGGTGCGTTCTCTTTTTAGAAAAGCAAATTAATTAAACAAAATAGCTCCGTAGATCTGAACTAATTTATTAAAAAAAATTTTTTGGTCGGACCAAATTTTGTGCCCACAATCTACAAAAAAGGCTTGTCTCACTTTTATAAATGTGATTAAAAGGCCAGTTGAGTTAATCTTAAAAAATTGGTAAGAAATATTTTTGATATTGAAATTAGAAATCGAATAATCTTGAAAGATTTATCTATTAATTAGAAATTAAACTATTTAATCTTTTCTCACACCTCTTCCATTGGAATGATAATTTTAACTTTCGTTCCTTTATCAATTTCACTTTCGATTTCAATTTTGCCGTTATAGATTTGAACTAATTTCTTTACAATCGAAAGTCCAAGTCCACCACCTTGTTGCTCGTAATATTTTCTATTGTATTGATAAAAAGGCTCTAAAATTTTTTCAATTTCTTCCTGTGGAATTCCACGACCTTTATCTTCAACTATTAGTTCAAAAAAGTTTGGTTCAGCAATTGCATGAACAGAAATGTGAATCCGATCTGGTGGTGAAAATTTATGGGCATTGCTGATTAATTCAATTAAAATTGTATTGAGAGTATTGTAATCAAAAGGTGAAGGGAAATTTATTCCCTCTAAAGTATAATTAATCTCAACGCTATATTTTTCACTCAGGTCTTTGATGATTGTCTCAAATTCGGTTCTCCAATTGTAATTTCTGAATGAGCGAATTTCTTTGATTTTGTTTTCATCAGTTTCAGTAATTTCAAGTTCAGCCAATTTCAAAAAATTCATAACTAAACGATAAAGTCGGTCGCTACTTTGTTTTACATAAGTTAAAAATTCATTCAGCTCCTGTTCGGTCTTTTGATAATCTTTATCGAGAAGGAGTGATAAAAATCCATTCATCGTGCTCAATGGATTTTTGAATTCGTGCGGAATAGCATAAAGAATTGATTTTCTAATTTCATCCAATCTTGCATTGAGAGTTTGTTTTCTGTCATAATATTTTTTGAGTTTTGCATTAATCGAAACAAGCAAATCTTCAAATTCAAATGGCTTTGTTATGTAATCTTCCGCACCAATGGATTTACCAAATCGAATATCTTTTTTGTCAGATTTAGCTGTGAGAAATATCAGAGGAATATCTTTAAAGTTTTCATCACGACTTAAATGTTCTTGCATGGTGAAGCCGTCCATCACGGGCATCATCACATCGCAAACAATTAAATCAGGTCTGAATGATTTTACTTTCTCTAATCCTTCTGCACCATTAGCAGCAACATCAGTGATAAACCCTTCTGTCTCGAGTTCCATCTTGAGGAGTTCTCGGATAGGCTCTTCATCTTCAACAATCAAAATTTTGAATTGAGGTTTTTCCATTCATTAAACTCAAGAATTATTTTTTCTTACAAGGCATTTTGAATGTTTGTTGTTATAACGATTTAATATCTTGCACCAAACTGCAATATCTCTCCGACAGGCACCAACACAATCAGGATCGGTGAAATCGGCATATTTACAACTGAAATCGCAATAGAGTGGAAGGTCTTTCTCGGAATATTTTAGTTTTCTTTTCTTCATATCTGAAATAAAATTAACTAAACAAATTTAATATTTTAGTAATAAATCTTAAAAGAAAATGAAAACTTTATTGACAACCTCAATAAAAAAAGCAGCCGAGTTTGTTAAGAAAGGAGAGATTGTTGCTTTTCCAACCGAAACTGTTTACGGACTTGGTGCAAATGTTTTTGATGACAATGCAGTAAAAAAGATTTTTGTTGCGAAGAAAAGACCTCAAGATAATCCTTTAATTGTTCATATCTCTAAAATTGAACAAATCGAGTTATTAGTTAAACGATTAAATGATTGTGCAAAAAAGATTATTGAAGAGTTTTTTCCTGGTCCTATTACAATTGTTCTTGAGAAGAATGATGTTATATCTGAATTGGTGAGTGGTGGATTGAATACAATTGCAATTCGAATGCCATCTCTTGAATTGACGAGAAAATTTATTGATGAATGCGGAGTTCCTCTTTCTGCACCTTCAGCTAATCTTTCAGGTTCGCCAAGTCCAACAAGTTGGAAACATGTATATAAAGATTTGAATGGACGAATTCCATGCATACTCAAAGGTCCTGAATGTGATGTGGGAATTGAATCGACAGTTGTTGATTGCACAAAAAATAAACCTGTTATTTTAAGACCAGGAATAATTTCAATTGAAGATTTGAAGAAGATTTTTCCCGAGGTTAAGCTTTACAAACCAAAAAAAATTACGAAACCAAAATCACCTGGAATGAAATATCGTCATTATGCACCAAAGGCAAAGGTTATTTTGATTAATTCAGAAGAAGATTTTTTGAAGTATGATTTTAATGAGAATAAATCAGCTTTCATTGGATTTATGAAAGTGCGGGGATTTAAGAGAGTAAAACGAGTGAATGATTTAAGAGATTATGCAAGAAATATTTTTAATTTTTTCAGAAAGTGTGATGAAGAAAAAATAAAAACAATTTTTT
>JAOAHM010000023.1 GCA_026415235.1 Ignavibacteria bacterium
ACATTAACTGCTTTTTCACTTTTGTGGACAGGGTTGAGTTCTTATGCTCAACCTTTTTTGTTTTCTTCGAAAGTTAATAAATCGAAAGAGCAAAAATTAAAAATCATAAAACCTAAAAGATTGCGAGAAGGAAGTCGGATAGGAATAGTTGCACCGGCAAGTTCTATCAAAGAGGAAGACTTCGAGAAGATAAAACAAAATCTTGAAGATTTGAATTTAATTGCTATTCCTTCAAAAAATCTTTATAAGCAATTAGGTTATCTCGGTGGAAGTGATGAAGAAAGAGTTGATGATATTCATGAAATGTTCTTTAGAAAAGATATTGATGGAATTATGTGTGCCCGAGGAGGTTATGGCACTCCAAGAATTTTAAAATACATTGATTACAATTTGATAAAACGAAATCCAAAAGTTCTGATTGGTTACTCAGATATTACAGCACTACTTGTTGCTATTTATGTGAAAACAGGATTGGTAACTTTTCATGGTCCTGTTGGTATCTCGACATTTAATGAATTCACAAAAAAATATTTTGTTGAAGTATTGATGGAAGGGAAAGACTTCATTGAGTTGAAAAGTGAACCTGAAGAAATGGAAGAAGAAAATTCTTCAATTCAGGGAATTTTGAAAATTAACTCAGGTGTCGCTGAGGGAAAACTGATTGGTGGAAATTTATCGTTGCTTGTGAATTTACTTGGGACAAAGTTTGATTTTAGTCTTGATAATAAAATTCTTTTTCTTGAAGAAGTTGGTGAAGAGCCTTATCGAATTGATCGAATGTTAACTCAATTGATTAATTCAGGTAAACTGGAAAAAGTTAAAGCAATTGTAATGGGAAAATTTTCAAATTGTGAAGTGAAAAAAGAAAATCCATCCTTTCGAGAATCATTAAGTCTAAAAGAAGTTTTGATTGACAGACTTGTTTCGCTTAACATTCCTACTATTTATGGTTTATCATTTGGTCATATCAAAAATAAATTCACATTACCAATCGGAATTAAAGCGATGATTGATGTGGAAAATGAAAAATTTGTTTTATTGGAAAACTCAGTAATCTAATTTTACTTCTTCAGAAAGCCTCTATCACCAATCTTTAATACAAAACAAAAATAAAATCGCAAGTTTGCCTTTTGTTTAACTTAGATTTATTTTTTCAAATAAAATTTGAGGATTGAAATGAACTTTGATAAAGACTTACAGTCAATACAAGAAGTTCGAGACCTTTGTAAAAGAGCTAAGGAAGCTCAACTTGAATTCAAGCATTACACTCAATCGCAAGTCGATAAAATTGTCAAAGCGATGGCAGATGCAGCTTATGATGCGAGAGAAAAACTTGCCAAAATGGCAGTTGAAGAAACAGGAATGGGTAATGTTCAAGATAAAATTACAAAAAATATTTTCGGCTCAAAGTTTGTTTATGAATCGATTAAGGACTTGAAAACTGTGGGTGTGGTTGGAGTTTATGAGAATGGAAAGATTGTTGAAATTGCAGAGCCAATGGGAGTTGTGGCTGCTTTAATTCCTTCGACTAATCCGACCTCAACAATGATTTACAAAGCGTTGATTTCTGTTAAAGCAAGAAATTCAATTGTTGCATCACCACATCCAGCAGCTGCAAAATGCACTTGCGAAGCAGCTCGAATTTTAGAAGAAGCAGCAGTTAAAGAAGGTGCACCAAGAGGTTTAATTAATTGTCTCACAAATCCAACAATCGAAGGCACAAATGAATTAATGCGTCATCGTGATGTTGCAATAATTTTAGCAACGGGTTCAACGCCAATGGTTCGTGCTGCTTATAGTGCAGGTAAACCTGCATATGGAGTTGGTCCTGGAAATGTACCTGCATTCATAGAAAGAACAGCAAACATCAAAAAAGCTGTGGCAGATATCTTCACAGGAAAGACATTTGACAACGGTGTGCTTTGTTCATCTGAACAAGCAATTGTTTGCGATAGACCTATTCGGGAAAAAGTGATTGAAGAATGTAAACGAAATGGTGGCTACTTTGTTAACGCAGAAGAAAAGAAAATGCTCGAAGCAATTTTAGTTAAAGATGGAAGAATAAATCCTGAGATAGTTGGTCGAGCTGCACCAGTGATTGCACAAAAAGCTGGATTTAATGTTCCACCAAATACTCGAGTATTAATTGCAGAACTAAATTCAGTTGGAAAGCACGAGCCCCTCTCAATGGAAAAACTTTCACCAATTCTTGCATTCTACACCGAAGAAGGTTGGCTTAATGCTTGTCATCGTTGTATTGATATTCTTGAGTTTGGTGGATTAGGTCATACACTTGTGATCCATTCAAACGACAAAGATATAATCATGAAATTTGCACTTGAGAAACCAACATTTAGAATTTTAGTCAATACTGTGGCTGCTCTCGGTGCCGTTGGTTATACTACTGCACTTTATCCATCAATGACACTTGGACCAGGCACTTGGGGTGGGTCAATAATTTCTGAAAATGTAACTGCAAAACATCTACTCAATTACAAAAAACTTGCCTTCGAAACTAATCCATTAAACGCTGACTCAGGTGCAAGTCTTAATTCATTTGCGGGTGCAAGTTTTGTAACTCATTCTTACTCAGATAAACCTTCAACTGGTTGGATACAGGAAATTGAAGAGCGAATGAGAATCCGTGCAGGTAATCCTCCTTTGAAAGATACTTACACTTACGAAAAAGGAAAATATCCAACTGGAAAAAAAACAGGAACACTTGGCTCAGGTATTTCTGAAGAAGAAGTTGATAGAATTATTAAAGAGTTTAGAAAAAGTTGATGCAAAATTCTTCGCATAATTTAGTAGTAAGGTTTTGATAGATAATAAATTTCAAACTATGTGAGTGAGTTTAAAATATAATTGAATGATTAATCGATCCTGCGCAAGCAGTGATCGATTTTTTTATTTAGTAATGATTTTTGATTTTAAGCAAGTTTTTGTTGAAATAAATTTAATAATCATTTTCACTTTTTGGTGAGTGTTTTTCTCATCTTGAAAGTTCATTGATTAATTTTTTCTTTCTGATAATTTGATACATCAGCATTGTCTAATTTAATTTTAAAGTTAACTTAACATTCAAGTGAAAATCATATTGTCAACAAATTCAAGCAAATCATAAAAAATTTAGAACAATCATGACATCTCGTGAAAGAGTTTTAGCTGCAATGAGTTTTGAAACTCCTGATCGTGTTCCTCTGATGTGTCAGATGAGTATTGGTCACATGCTTCAGCAGTTGCCAGATATATCTCCAATTGAATTTTGGTTCGATGCAAAAACTTTTGCAGATGGATTGGTAAGACTTAGAGAACTTTATGATTTTGATGGGATATTAATCAGTCTTCACGGGCATTTCAAAAATTGGAAAGAAATTTATAAAAGAATTGAATTCAAGGAAGATAAAGAAATACTTTATCTTGACGATAGAAAATTAATTTTCACACGAGAAGATTTACCATTTCCCGAATTTTATGAACAAAAAATTTATCCTTCAATTGATGAAATAAATTTAGAGTGTATTCCAAATCAAATTGATTACATACCAGTCTCTGGAGGTTTGCATTTTCAGATTGATTTGAACAACAAGTTCGAAATCTTTGATTTGGTATATGAAAAAGTTGGCGATGAATATTCTATTCATGGAGAGATTACTTCTCCTTTTGATTATCTTCTTGATTTGCTTGGTTATGAAAACGCTTTAATATCATTAATTGAAAATCCAGAAAAGTGTAAAGCCATTCTTCAAAAATTTACAGATGGAATTTCAAAACTTGCTTCTGAAATGTGTGAGAAAAAAATTGATGCAATAAAAATCTCATCTCCTTTTGCAGGTGCAGGATTTATTTCACCAAAATTTTACGAAGAGTTTGTTCTACAATTCGAATCACAAATCATAAACGAAATTAAAAGTAAAGGTAAGTTTGTTTATCTCCACACTTGTGGTGCAATAAATGATAGACTTGAATTGATGATTGAATCAGGAACATCTGGACTTGAATGTCTCGACCCAAAACCACTCGGAGATGTTGAATTGATTGATGCAAAAAAACGATTAGGTAAGAAAGTTTTTATTAAAGGAAATATAGATTCCGTGAACACTTTGCTATATGGAGATGAAAATAAAATTCATCACGATGTAAAAGAGATTATCGAAATT
Source organism: Ignavibacteria bacterium (assembly GCA_026415235.1). Lineage (GTDB taxonomy): Bacteria > Bacteroidota > Ignavibacteria > Ch128b > Ch128b > Ch128b. The sequence goes on from JAOAHM010000023.1 coordinate 4,161, forward strand.
GGAAAAGAAGGAAGTGGATTTATTTTAAGTACGGCTTGTTCAATTGCTCCTTTAGTTCCAAAAGAGAATGTGAAAATTTTAAAAAGCTTAGTAGAAAAATATGGTAAGTATTGATAAATGTTTTATTGCCTACCTTTTTAATGATTAAATTACTTTTAATCTACTTAAAATAATATCTGACATTAATCAAAGTTGAACTGCTTGATGATAGAGACAGATTTGAATTATTACTATGAATTTTTGGAATTGAATAACCAATCAAACTTCCCACAACTGCACCTGCAATTATATCAGTTGGAAAATGTTTACCCGAAAAATATCTAAGTAAACCTACAGTTGTTGCAAGACTTATTGAACCAACCCAAACATAATTTTTAGATTTTTCGTCAGAAGAAAATTCTGAATAAACTGTTGACAAAAAGAATGCCGATGCAAAAGCTGTGGATGTATGTCCAGAGAAAAAAGATTTTTTTGTATCAAGGTCTAATTTTTCTTGCATTGAAACTTGTGGGTTATATGCAAAGGGTCTGTATCTCAAAGAAATATTTTTTGTCAGATTAGTAACTGCATAATTAAGCATCATAGTTTCGAAATACATTAATCCAATTGTTGCATATTCGTTTTTAAAATTGTCTAAAAGAATTAAACTTATTGGTGAAATAATTGAACTAATTAAAAGCGCATCACTAACTAAACTTAAATTCTTTGAGTAATAATTAATTGCACTTCGATCGAACGAATTAATTTGATTACGGTCGAGGCTTAATATCTCATCCTGTGATATGGTTAAATTCTGGTTGATCAATAGTGATGAAATTGTCAGTACGCTTCCAATCCCAAGAATTGAAGCTTCTCTTTCTAAAGAAAGATTAAATTTATTTTGACCGAAAGTTTGACTAACAAGAAAAATGAAAAGTACAATAGTTAAGAAGTAATTTTGTTTGATAAAATTTCGATTTTTCATAATCACTTAATTTTTATTCAAAGATAAATAAGATTTTTTAATCTAATAGTTGAATGAGAGGAATGATTGATTTATATGTAAGTCTTTTATAATCTTTTTGAAATACATATTTTGAATTCAGAAAAACTATTTTGTGGAGTTAACATGAATTCAAATGATTTTGTAACAAGCGAAATTAACAATCGTGTTTGCACAATTAGTTTTTATAACTCAAAAGGAAATTCACTTTCAACTTTATTTCTTCTTAGACTTACGAAAGAATTTAATGATGTGAGTTACAACGACGATGTTAGTGTAGTTGTTTTGAAAAGTGGTGGTGATGGAGCTTTTTGTGGGGGTGCATCAATTGACGAATTGCTTATGATTGATAGATTTGAAAAGGCAAAAGAATTTTTCTTTGCTTTTGGTAAGTTATTGTTTACTATGATACGATGTAATAAACCGATTATTGCAAGAGTTCACGGGAAAATTGTTGGTGGTGGAGTAGGACTTGTTAGTGCATGCGACTACTCGATTGCAAAAAATACTGCATCTTTAAGATTGAGCGAGTTAGCAATTGGTATTGGTCCATTTGTAATTAGCCCTTTTGTCGTCAGAAAAATTGGAATTAGTGCGTTCACTTCTTTATCACTTGATACTGAGTGGAGAGATGCAGAGTGGGGAAAGACTTACGGACTTTATTCCAAGGTTGTTTCATCAACAGAAGAGCTCGACGCAGAAATTGAAAAAATGGCTAACAATCTTTCTAAAGCTTCTCTAAATTCACTTCAAAAATTAAAATCTCTTTATTGGGAAGGTACAGAAGATTGGGAACGATTGATTGATGAAAGGTCTGAAATAAGTGCAAGATTAATACTTTCGGAAATTGCAAGTGGACGACTTCAAAAAGTTATTGAAAACAATAAGTAAAATTATTTATTCCTGATGAAAAATAGAGTCATTAGTTTATTTTTCATTTTGTTAAGTCTCTCATTTCTAATTTTATCATGCTCAAATCAAAAAGATATTGTTCCAGAAAAAGTTAGTGAGCTTCTTCTTGTTAAAACAATAACAGGAGAAGAGGCAAAAAACATTATCAACAAATTACATTTTCAACCAGTAACAGATAATGAAAATTTAATTGGTTATTATGAAAATCAATCTGGTCAAGCAATAGTTTATGTAACGATTTATGATAAAGATGAAGAAGCGAAAAATGATTTCGAAAAGATGACGAAAAAAATTTCACCTGAAAATTCTGTTTTTATTTTCCCTCAATTTTTTGATTTCGAGAACAATAAAATTTATAAATGCTTTGGTATGGGAATGACTCACTTTGTCTTTGCATTGAATAATAAACTTTATTGGATTTCAGTTGATACTCATCTGGCAAAACAATTCTTCGAAGATTTTTATCACTCCATAGAGTAACAGATTGTAATAATGAATATGGAACGAATGATTTTTATACCAATTCTTAGGGCAGTTATATTTTTATCTTCAATTTTTATTATTCAATATTATTTCGCTAAAAGGTTGAGGAACTCATTATTAGATTTAAATTACTTTAATGATAAAAAGAGATTGAACAAATTCATCATTACTCCAATAATTTTCTTTGACCTATTTCCAGTTTTTTATGCAATTGTAGGAGTTTACGGTGCACTTAATCCAGCCACTGAATTTGAGATACCAAAAGTTTTTATAATTGATTATGTGTTCAGAATACCTTCATGGTTTATAATAATTTTCATTGTTCAAGTTGTTTTGCTTTCAGCACCAGTAGATTTGACTATTTATGCGCTTGAAAAACTAAAAATAAATGTCTCAAAAAAAATTAAAATATATACGGCAAAATATTTTCTTTTACTTGTTATTTTTTTTGTTGGGTATATTCCATTAAGAGCATATTATGAATACAAAAATGTGATGGTTGAAAAACGTATCTATTATTTGAAGTCAGGAAGTTCATCATTAAATAATTTTCGAATTGCTTTTATTTCTGATATTCAAGCCGATCGTTTTACGAATGAATCTCGAGTTAACAATTATATTTCAAAACTTAATGAACTTAATCCAGACTTGGTTTTGGCTGGTGGTGATTTTGTAACTGGTGATAGTAGTTATATTCCAATCATAAAATCTCTTGTGAAGAATATTAAATCAAACTATGGTGTATATTCAACAGTTGGTGACCATGATTTTTTTGCATTCAAAAAACAATATTGGAGAAGTTTAGCAGAGGTTAAAAATGCTTTAGCTGAAGTAAATGTTAAGATGATTGATAATGGCAATTTGATTTTGTATTTGAACGATAATTCAATCAAAGCAACTTTTTTGTCGAATACCTATGTCAAGCCTTATGATGAAATTGTATTCGATAGTCTTGCAAAAACAAATCAAGATGCAGCATTAAAAATATTGATTACACATCAACCTGATGAAAAAATTGCACTTAAAGCAAAAAGTTATGGTTACAATTTGTATTTGAGTGGTCATACACATGGTGGGCAAGTGAATTTTCTTTTTCCCTTTGTGAAAGTAACTCCCGTTATTTTTGAAACAAAATTTATTAGTGGTGATTACTGGTTTAACGGAATGTTAATGATTGTTAATCGTGGACTTGGTATGTCAACCATGCCTATTCGTTATCATGCACTACCTGAAATTTCATTAATAGAAATAAAAATTGAAGTCACTTCAAATTAAACTTCAGAATAAATTATATTGAACAGTCATTGCCAATCCAAGAAGTGTTTTCTGCGTTCCGATTCTTTGAATTGATGTTGATAAACCATAATAAATTTCATTTTCAAGATAATATAGAAATGAAGTCGTAAAGATGTGATCAATTACAAATTTTGATTGACCATACTGTTTAAAAGCTTTCACTTTGTAATTCGCAACGAAATTAATTCGATTGCTCAACTCATAAATGAAATCAACACCAATGTTTGAAGTAACTTGTCGGAAGAACATTGAATCCATTGGACTAAAAATTTCGAAGTTACCATTAATTTGAAATCTCCATCCAAGCGGATAAGAATATCTTCCAGAAAGACTCAAATTTGGTGAACCACTTTTCGATTTATCGAAGGTACTTAGAATAAATTTCGAACCAACATTTACATCATAACCAAAATATCTGTTATTTACTTTTTCATTAATATTAAAAAGCACTTGTCGAATTCTTAAAATTCCAATTGCACCGACATGATTTCCTATCAACATACCAGATGCTCTAATCTCGTTTTCAATGTCAAAGAGCCAAAAGTTTTCGTAAGTTTCACCGTAAATGTTTATGTACTCTGATTGACGATCAATGATGTTTGCGATTTTAATCATTGTAGTTTTTGGAAGACGATCGGTTATGATTTTCTCTCTTAGCAAATGTTCTTCTATTCTAACAGCTTTGGCTAAAGCAGTTGCATCAATATAACGACCATAACCAGCACCAAGGGTCAAGTTGGATGCGACCTGTTTGTAATAATCAAGATGAGAAAGTTCAAGTCCAGCAAAAGCAAAGAAGTCCCTCTCATCCCAAATGTATTTTCGGGCACTTGATGAAATCTTTATTGAATGTTGATATTGACTGAAACTTTTTCCGCCTGACAAGTCAGCATCAAAAAACCAAGCGAAAGGAAGAGAAGAATAAAATTGTCTATAGATTAATCCAGCTGCTGCAGCGTTATTAGTTACTGAGTCGCCAACTTGATTCCAATTCCAATATCCGTTCATTCTCAAAAGCTTTGCTCGACTTATCGGAACTTGATAGTCTTCGACCTTAACATTTTGGGAAAAAGTATTTTCATAAATAATGATTAAGGCTAAAAAAGTAATTAGTAAAAATTTTTTCATTCTTAATTTACCTTTTATGTTTTGTTGCAATATAAGAAAGATAAAAAAGCTTTCGATAAGTAATATGCAGTAGAATGATTTATTTTGAATTTAGAATAATTTCCCTTCCTATGGTTCAGAATTGAAAATTTTCAGTTCAAATTTTCTCAAACCAAGTTTCTCTTTACTCATAGTGATAGTTAAGTTTCAAATTATTAATGAACTACTTTTTCATTTAGATTTTTGTTTGTTTTGATTGCTTGAGCTTTTGGGTTTATCATTTCACTTTTGATGAACAAGGAAAGGGTCAAGGAATAAAAAAATCTGTCACCCTTTGAAAATCTCAGGATGACAGATAAATTTTTCTTTGGTTTATTTCAAACCAATCAATTACTCTTCAACATTCGATAAAAACTTAGCTCTATAAAATTCTCTATTCAATCGAGCAATGTTAGTAATTTTTATTTCCTTAGGACATTCAGCTTCACATGCTCCGATGTTAGAACAATTGCCAAAACCAAGTTCATCCATCTTTGCAACCATTCTTTGCACACGAATTTCTCTTTCAGGGAGACCTTGTGGAAGTAAAGCTAAGTGCGAAACTTTTGCACTTACGAATAACATAGCAGAAGCATTTGGACATGCAGCAACGCAAGCACCACAACCAATGCACGCTGCTGCATCCATGGCAAGGTCAGCATTTTCTTTTTTCACTGGAATTGAATTGGCTTCGGGTGCACTTCCAGTATTTACAGAAATAAATCCACCAGCTTGAATTATTTTATCAAAAGCTGAACGATCAACTATCAAATCTTTAATAACAGGAAATGCTCGAGCTCTGAAAGGTTCAATGTAAATAACATCACCATCTTTGAAATGTCGCATATGAAGTTGACAAGTAGTAATACCTTGCAGAGGTCCGTGTGGTCTTCCATTAATAACCATTCCACAAGTTCCGCAAATTCCTTCTCTACAATCGTGTTCATAAGCAATTGGTTCTTCACCTTTTGCTTCGAGCTCTTCGTTTACGATATCAAGCATTTCAAGGAACGAAGCATCGGAAGAAATATTTTTTGCGTAGTAAGTTTTGAATTCACCTTTTGCGTTTGGTCCAGGCTGACGCCAGACTTTCAATGTCAAATTCAATTTTTTGCTGCTCATTATTTGTAACTCCTTGTGGATGGTTTGACATATTCAAATACAAGTGGTTCTTTATGAAGTACCCATTCGCCAAGTGCTTTGAATTCCCACGCAGCAACATAAGCAAAGTTTTCATCGTCTCGTTTTGCTTCGCCATCTTCGGTTTGATATTCTTCTCTAAAATGACCACCGCACGATTCGTTTCGATGTAATGCATCTCTTGCCATTAGTTCGCCTAATTCCATAAAATCTGCAACTCGTCCAGCTCTTTCGAGAGTTTGATTTAAATCAGCATCATTTCCTGGTACTTTCACATTTCGCCAAAATTCTTCTCTTAAATCTCCAATCATTTGAATAGCTTTTGTCAGTCCTTCAGCGTTTCGAGACATTCCAACATAATCCCACATAATCTTTCCAAGTTCACGATGTAAATCATCAACTGTTCGTTTACCATTAATTGAAATTAATCTTTTTATCAAATCTTTTTGTGCATTTTCTTCTTTGATAAATTCTTCATGATCTGTTTTAACAGGAATAAATTTATGTGAAGCAAGATAATCTCCAATTGTATATGGTAAAATGAAGTAACCATCAGCAAGACCTTGCATCAATGCACTTGCACCGAGTCGATTTGCACCATGGTCAGAAAAGTTTGCTTCACCAATTACAAAAAGTCCAGGAATTGTACTCATTAAGTTATAATCAACCCATAATCCACCCATTGTATAATGCGGTGCGGGATAAATTTTCATTGGAACTTCGTAAGGATTATCACCAGTAATCATCTCATACATTTGGAAAAGATTTCCATATCTTTCTTCGATTACTTTTTTACCAAGTCGTTTAATTGCATCAGAAAAATCCAAGTAAACAGCTTGACCAGTTTCGCCAACACCATAACCTTCATCACACATTCTTTTTGCAGCACGAGATGCAATATCTCTTGGAGTTAAATTTCCATAAGATGGATACATTCTTTCGAGATAATAATCTCTTTCATCTTCTGGAATATCATTCGGATGTCGTTTATCACCTTTTTGTTTTGGAACCCAAACTCTTCCATCATTTCTTAAACTTTCACTCATTAAAGTTAATTTTGATTGCTGTTCATGGTGTAAAGGAAGACTTGTAGGATGAATTTGTGTAAAACATGGATTTCCAAAGAAAGCACCTTTTTTATGAGCACGCCAAATAGCAGTTGCATTACAATTCATTGCATTTGTTGAAAGATAAAATACTCTTGAATATCCACCAGTAGCAAGAACAACTGCATGACCAGCAAATCTTTCAAGTTCACCAGTCACTAAGTTTCTCGCAACTACTCCACGAGCCATTCCATCAATTACTACTAATCCAAGCATCTCTCTTCTTGTGTATAACTTTACTCTTCCAAGACCAACTTGACGACTCAAAGCACTATAAGCACCAAGTAAGAGTTGTTGACCAGTTTGACCTCTGGCATAAAATGTTCTTGAAAGTTGAGCTCCACCAAATGAACGGTTATCTAATAGTCCACCATACTCTCTTGCAAATGGAACTCCTTGAGCAACACATTGATCAATAATGTTATTACTAACTTCGGCAAGACGATAAACATTTGCTTCTCTTGCTCGATAATCACCACCTTTTAATGTATCGTAAAATAATCTGTAAATACTATCACCATCATTTGGATAATTTTTTGCAGCGTTTATTCCACCTTGTGCTGCAATACTGTGAGCTCTTCTTGGACTATCATGGAAAGTTAAAACAATTACATTATAACCAAGCTCTGCAAGTGAAGCAGCTGCTGAGGAACCAGCCAAGCCTGTTCCAACTACTATTATGTCATATTTTCTTTTATTTGCAGGTGAGACTAACTTGAGATTAAACTTATGATTTGTCCATTTATCCTGAATTGGACCTGCTGGAATTTTTGATTCTAATGCCATAGTTAATTACCTCCATAGAAAAAGAAAAAGTAAATAGGAAATGATGCAAATCCTGCTGAAAGAAAGATAGCAATTATTCTTCCTGCCCATACAATAAAAGGTGTATATTTTTTATGATTTAATCCAAGTGTTTGAAATGCACTTTGAAAACCATGATGAAGGTGAAGAAATAGAAAGACCATTGAAACGACATAAATTATCATGTAGATAGGATCTTGAAATGTTTTTACGACAATGTCATAATCTGTTGCACCAGTTTGCTTTATTGAACCATATTTAAACTCATACCAAAAATTTCTTAGATGTATAACAAGAAATACAAAAATTATCAGAGCAGAATAAATCATATTCCTTGAAGTCCAAGTTGATTTTGGATCAGTAGCTTTGATATAATATTTAATTGGACGAGCTTTTCGGTTTTGCAACCACAATCTCACACCATCCCAAATATGAAAAGCAAATCCAAGAGCCAAAATAACTTCCATCACACGAATGATGTATACAAGATTTGTTTCATTCAAAAGATGGACATATCCGTTGAAAGCATCAGGACCTAAATAAAGGAAGGTATTACCAAATAGATGAACGAATAGGAATAGAATGAGAAAGAATCCAGTTAGAGCCATTAAAAGTTTTTTACCAACAGAGTAGTTGAAAGTCTTAAAAAACCATCCCATTAAATTACTCCTTCCATAAGTTTGTAATGATTAAAAAATAAATTAAGTGGTAAGTTATGAGAAGTAAGTTGAGAGTTTGTTCCATAATTTTCATCATATCGTTTGCAAATTAGAAACGGAGTTAATTAAAAACAATTTACATTTTAAGTTTGTTAATTTTGAGGTAGTACTGAGTAAGTCTCTATCATTATCTTAAAAAACTTTATCATTTTTAAAATTGTTACATTACTGAATTTTACATCCGATTTACTATTTAAGATAAAACTACTAATTAATTTTAAGTATAGAATTTTTATTTCAAGTTTGCATAATCTTTTTAGATTAAAGCAGGTTTCCCTTAACTCTTAGCGCACATTTTTAGAGTTAAAGCAAAACTTTGTCGAGTTAAAGCAATTTTCTTTGATGTCTAAGGTAAGCCTTAATGAGGTGAAATAATTCTTATAAGTTTTAAAGAAGAGTTAAATGTTTTCTCTGTAAGATTATTTTTACTTAAATGTCATAAATTTTCTATGCGTTTTATACGAAAATTTTGAAAAATGAAATTTTCCATTGACAAAAAAATTTTATCTTATTAAGTTTTAATAGAAACTTGAATGAAAAAATATTAAGTAGTGCTGGTCCAAAGTTCTAAATTTAGTTGTTGCTCGATACTTAATTTTAGTTGATTAGATTTCTTGATGAATAATATTTTCTTTCAAGTTCTTTTAATTTAATGCGGGGTATCAAAAACGGGTTAGGCGAATTAAAAAATATTCTTCATTTACTTTGATAAACTGATTGTGATAATTATAAAAGCAAATAATTCTCAATTAGAATTTTATTATAAAATTTGGTGGAGGTAAATAAGCAATAAGGGTAACCTTGAAATAACTAAATAAATATTTTCATAAAGAACTCGTTAAGACAAAGTTTGAAAACTCTTACAAAAAGTGAGGGCTATTATGAAAAATATTTATTTAATTTCCCTTCTTTTATTTTTCCAAGTTAATTTGTTATCGCAGTCACTTAGTGGTGAATTAATATTAAATACCACACCTTCACCTTATTTAAGTGAATGGCAGAGAAATTTCACATCAATGGGTATGTTAAGAATTTACAACCCAAATTCAATTATTATGCAAGTAAAATTTAGAGCTAATATTTCAAAGTCTGGTAGTGGTACCCTCTTATATGTTCTGAGTGAACCGACTAACTTAACCGGTGAACCAATTCAAATTATCACAAATCCATTATCATTAAGATATTCTGATATAAACATTACAAATATTGAATTAAGAAACAGAGTAATTCAAACTGGAAGATTACCTGAAGGAGAATATACTTTGTGTATTAATATTGAAGATTTGAATGGCAATACATTGGTTTCAAATATTTGTGGAAGTTTTTCAATTAGTTTTCCAAATCCACCATCTTTAATAAGCCCACAAGATAACACGACTTTGGAAACATCAAATCCATATCCTCTTTTCCTATGGACACCGGTTACTTTACCACCAAATTATAGATTGACTTATAGATTAAGGATTGTTGAGGTTTTAGAAGGTCAATCGCCAATCCAAGCTATTAATTCAAACATTGTATTTTATGAGAATAATAACATAAACACTAACAATTTTACTTATCCAATAGATGCACCAGTTTTTGAAGAAGGCAAGACTTATGCATGGCAGGTTCAAGTTTTAGATCAATTTGGTATTCCTCCAACTCAAAACGATGGAAAATCCGAAATCTTTACTTTCACAATAGCAGGAAGTTTAACTGCTGGAGGACTATCCATTTCTTATCCGGAAAATAACGATACAATTCCATGGAAATATTTTCCAATTATTTTTCGATTTGATCCATATTCAGATTCATACACCAAATGTGAATATACCTTTCAACTTTCAGAAAATGGAAGAACACTATACACGAAAAATAGAACTGGTGGAAATGCGTTAGATTGGCCTAATGGTCCACGTAGGTCACAGCAATCTGCTTTGGGTGGAATATCAATATCTGAAGAACAAGCTCAACATATTTCATTAAATAGAAGATTAAATGAATCACCATCACCCCCTCAATTCAGAAGCGGAAGTAACTACTATTGGAGTGCTGATATTGAGATAAAAAGCAGAAATAGAACGGCAATCTCTGGTATTTTGGATGGTTACTTTTCAGTTGGAATGGGTACGCCAATTTTAAATCAACCTGCTTTGAATGATACAGTTGCACCAGGAACAGTAATTTTTCAATTCAAAACTTCGAATCCGCCAAGAAGATTAGTCCCTCCATTTCCAATTTTACAATCAGGAGGTGGTGCAGCTCATTTCTTTAATGGTTTTATCGCTGAGCGGTGGGTTTTGGAGTTATCACGAAATAGAGATATGAATGGGTCCATAAGAGTTGCAAGTGGCTTAATCGGTGAAGGTATTGACCTTAACAACGCAATTCAAAATCCCTCTAATGCAATCAATTCTATTTATAGAGATATTTCGATTACTCACTCCATTCTTGATACCGGCTGGTACTATTGGAGAGTGAAATGGTTGAGAAATCCAAATGATACTTTAAGTGAAGCTTATCGAACAAGTGAAATATTTAAATTTTATGTTGGTTATAGGCGGACACCAATTCAAAGAGATACAACTGTACCGGCAAGCTGTATTGCAAGTTGTGAAGCACCACCAATTCCCGAGGATCAAAAAGTTCCAGTAACAACTGCGACTGTTGGAAGTGTTTTGCAAATCGGATTATTCTCAATGACAGTGACCGAAATCAATTGGTCAGGTCAAACTGCAAGTGGAAAAGGAACAATTAGAGTTCCATTCTTAAGAGCTCCTATCAAAGTATCATTTAACAATATCAAAGTAAACAACCAAAATAGAATTTATGAGGGCGAAGTAAGGTCAGAATATGATAATGAAAGTGTTATTCCTTCTAATTTAACCTCATTAGGAAAAAATATTGGTTCAATAAGCGAGTCTGATGTTCAAAACTTACATAACTATGTAAGTCAAGAGGCTCGAAGAGTTTCCTCATTTTTTGGAACTACTCCAATAGGAATGCCAATAGGATTTGATAAAGTTGTAGAGGATAGAAGATATACCATTGCAATAGTTAGTTTAGTATTTAAGCCGCAGATTGCTGAATTGAATGCAATGATCGCTTTAGATTTTCCTGAATTAAATGGTTGGCTTGGGTTAGGTGCAAAAGAAATTTGTTTCCATCCAAATGGACTTGGTGGTATTGGTAGAGGAATGTTATATCTACCTTTGGACAAAGATTATAGTTGGTCTGATGAGATTAAAGTTAGGTTGAAAGGAACAAAATTTTCTGATGATTACTCAACAGTCACAGATTCAGGTACTTATGTTCAGTGGGATTGTTCAGGATTTTTAAGTCTTAACATCTCCGGTGAAATTGTTTTCAGCAGAAATTTTTTAGTTGAAGATTTAAGCAGTGGTGAGATTGGAAACGATACTATAATTGCATCTTTCAAAACAAATGTAAGGAGACATGGTAATTGGATTTCAGGGCTAACCTTTAATAAGCCTTTCCAAATAAAAGGTGTTAATGGTTTTGGATTCCAAGTTCAAGAAGCTTGGCTTGATTTTTCTGATGCCGAAAATCCAAGTGGATTTACCTATCCAGGTGCCTCTGGTATTAATACAAATTGGAAAGGGTTTTTCTTAAAACGCGCTGCATTCAAATTACCAAGTCATTTTAGAAGTACTGAAGTTCCGGATCAAAGAATTGGATTTAGTGTAAATAATTTGGTAATTGATCGTAGTGGACTTACTTTTAGCATTAGAGCTGAAAATGTATTGCGTTCAGGCAACCTTGATGGTTGGTGGTTCTCGATTGATACAATTTATTTTGATATGTCGAGAAATTCTTTCCAAAGAGCTGGCTTCAATGGAAATATAAAACCATCTTTTACCGACTCATCATTATTCTATAACTCTGTCATTAGTTTAAGTCCATCGAACGAATTGTCTTATTCATTTAGATTACATCCCCGTTCATCAATAAATGCCAATTTGTGGTTAGCAAGGCTTGAATTATCTCCAACTTCAAATATAAGTATTAACATAGATCGAAATGGTTTATATGCTCGTGCTGAATTGAATGGTAGTATGTCAATTAATACGGATTTGCCAGGTGTTGGTCGAACAAGTTTCACAGCAATGCGATTTGAAGGTTTAGCATTTCAAACTCGAGAACCGTATTTAGTTTGTCCTGGAAATAATTGTGTAAGATTTGGTTCAGCAAGTCCTCAAAAATTTATTGCAATGGAGAATTTACCACCAGAACCTAATGCACTTCCATCAAATGGAAGTTCTGGTGGTTTCCCTGTTTCTATTAACAACATAGGTTTAGCAACTCAATTATCACCTGAAGGAAAGTTCTTAGCAGGTATTGAGTTCTCATTAAGTCTTAATTTGATGGGAGAATCAAACTCCTTCGGTGCAAGCACGCGACTTGCGATTTTAGGTGCTTTGAATTTTAACGCAACAAATGGATTACAAGTTTGGAGTTTTGATCGAGTTCAAATTGACTCTGTAAGCGTTTCTGGTAGTGTAGGCGTAGTTTCTTTAGAAGGATATTTAAGATTTTATAATCAAGATGCAACATATGGAAATGGACTTAAAGGATTTGTAAGAGCCACATTTAGACCAAATATTTCTGCACAAGTTGCTGCTCAATTTGGTTCTGTGAGAAACTTCAGATACTGGTTTGTTGATGCTCAAGTTTTATTTAATCCAGGAATTACAGTTTTCGCAGGTCTTGACATTTATGGTTTTGGCGGTGGTGCTTGGTATAAAATGAGAAGATCAACTCCTCTGCCTAATGCACAAGCTTTAACCACTGCCGATACAACTGGAAAAAGTTCCCCCGGCGCTACTTTAAGCGGTGTGACTTATCTACCTGATAACAACGTTGCTTTTGGTTTCGAAGCTGTTCTAATATTTGGTAATACTGGTGGTGGTCAAACTTATAACGCTGATGTTGGTTTCTCGGCTGAGTTTAATAATAACGGTGGTGTAAATTCAATGAGTTTAAATGGTAATGTTTATTTAATGACTGAAATAACTAATCGAACTAATGTACCAATTCAAGGTTCTGCAAGAATTACATACGATTTTCAAAATAATGTTTTCAATGGAACATTTAATGTGACTATAAATTATAGTCCAATTCTAACAGGTAACGCAAATGTTTGGATTCACTTCTCTGATACAACTTGGCATGTGTTAGTTGGCACACCTTCGAGACCGTTTGATTTAAATGTTTTGAACATAGCTACATTCAACGCTTACATTATGGTTGGTAAGAATTTACCACCTCCACCTCCATTACCAGCAAATGTACTGAGTATTATTGGAACGAGCATGACATTCCCTGCTCGTGATGTAAGTCTCACTGAGAGTGGTGATGGGTTTGCCTTTGGTGCAAGGTTTGACATTAACACTGGCAGAATTGCGTTTGGACCATTCTTTGCAAGGTTAGCCTTAGGAACCGGTTTTGATATGGCATTGAAAAATTATGGGAATGTAGTTTGCGAAGGTATGTCACCAGGCTCGAGGATTGGAATAGATGGCTGGTATGCAAGTGGTCAGATGTATGCATACATAGAAGGAGCAATTGGATTATTTGTTGATGTATGGTTTGTGCAAGGAGAATTCACAATCTTAGAAATTGGTGCTGCTGCAGCTTTACAAGGTGGTCTACCTAATCCAACTTGGCTAAGAGGTCGTTGTGGTGGATACTATAACATTTTAGGTGGTTTAGTTCAGGGTAATTGCAGTTTCGAATTTCAAGTTGGCGATGTTTGTCGAATTCCTCAAGAGTCACCACTTGCAAGCATTAGAATTCTTGAAAGTTTAGATCCGAGTAATAATTCAACTAATGTTGATCCGTATGTTCTGCCCGTCGCTTTATTTAATGCTGAAGTAAATAGAGCCTTTGATCTTGAACAAATAAGAGATGATGGTTCAAGAGTTCAAAGAAGATTTCGATTTGTCATTGAGAAATTTGAATTGAAACAAGGAGGCATAACTATTCCAGCTAATATTCAAATAGCTGAAGATAAATTAAGTGCGGTGTTAGTTCCATTGGATATGTTAAAAGGAAATACAGATTATAATGTGACAATCAGAATTAGAGGTGAAGAGTTCTTATTCCCAACAAATATTTGGACACCTGCATTAAATCGATCTGGTCAAGTTATTTATGCTGAGTTAAGTCATAACTTTAGAACAGGTAATGCACCTGATCACATCCCTGCTCGTACAGTTGCATACTCCTATCCATTCCATGGTCAAAGATATTTCTTAATTGATGAGTGTAACAAAGGTGTTGTAGTTCTTAAACAAGGTCGTCCAGATTTATTTAGTGTAAATGAGCCAGGATATAATCAGGAATATTTAATAAGATTCATACCAGTTGATGCAGGTGAACCAGTTGTTGAAGCACCTATTCAATATGACAGTTATAGACGAGCTATAACTTTCCAGATTCCATCTAATTTACAAACAAATAAAACCTATGCTGCCCAAATTATCAGAAAACGAATACCAATTAGAGACCCCTTAGGTATTGCATCACAACAATTACAAACAAGTTTGAATCAAAGATTACAAAACTTAATTCGATACCAATATGTAGGCACAAGTGATATGTTAAGAGTTAGAAGAGGTAGAATTGACGGAAGATTAACAAGAAGTACTAATGAAAAGTTATATTATGTGTTCTTCTTTAGGACAAGTAACTTCAGAAACTTGCAGAGTAAATTGAATTCTATTACACCAAGATTAGTTGGTCGAGATTCAGTTGCTGCGCTTTTCGTTTACAGTGATAGATTAATAGTTGACTTCAATGCACAAGAATGGTTCGATGTATTCGATGTAAATGGATATAGATATTCAATTGGTTTAACAGAATATAGAATTTCACCATTAGTTAAAGTTCAAGATGGATTAAATAATCCTTGGTTCAATACTTTTGCTAATCCAATAATTTATCAATATTATAATAATTTACGACCTTATATCTCTCGAGATATAAGAAATAATCTACCTTTTGGTATTCCGCCAGTTAATACTGCTGAAATCAATAATCCAATTAATGGACTAAGTGAAAGTGAGTATCTACCACAAGCTCAATCACAAACTCCACAAGCTTTTGGTGGTATAACAATTTCATATACGGGTACCGGAACAGGTTTAGGAATATCAGGTAGTGGTCAAGGATTGAATCCATCGATGTTCAGATATAATATGAATCTGTATACTGCAAGTATTGCATTTTATGACCATTTTACTTTAAGAAACCTAACATCAGAATTTATTGCAAGATATGGACACCCTTCAACTTCGACTTCAATAAGAGAACCTTTAAGAACGCAAATGCTAAACTATCTAAATTCAAGATGGACGAGTTATAAAAGAGGAACTTATCGCTTCAAATTCTTTTATGTTCCTGAAGAATGTATTGCCCCAGATGTACCATTACCAGGTTACTTTAAGACATTTAATTATTAATGGAGGATAGTTTATGCAAATCAAAATAGTTTTGCTGATAAGTTTAATTTTGTTTAGTTCGATTAAAGCTCAGGTTATCTCACCATTTGATACGACTGGCAGTTTAGTAGCCCTTGCAATTGTTAAAGAAAATGAAGTCATTCTTCGTTGGGCTCCTAAAAATTATCTTGCTTGGATTAAAGGAAATGAATTTGGATATAAGATTCTTCGTTATCGAGTAAACTTTCAAGGACAAAAACCTGTTGAAGTAACTCAAATCGGTAAAGACACAATAAAGCCATTAAGCTTAGCTGAATTAAAAAACAGATTTCCAGCAGATCATCCATACGCACCTGTTGTTGCTCAAGCTTTATATGGAGAAAAATTTCAATTAAATGTAAGAGATGCAGATATTTTTACAGCAAGACAAATCACACAAGAACAAGAACTTCGATTTTCAATTGCGACATATTTAGCTGATATTGATTCAACTATTGCTGAAGCCTTAGGACTAAGAATAGTTGATCGGAATATTGATAAGAATGAACAATATCTTTATTTCATCATACCTCACGAAACAACTTATATGGATACTGTATTTCTATCCGTTGATACAAGGTTTGTGACTAAGATTCCAAAAGCTCCTGATATTGAAAAAAATGAATTTGAAAATAGGATTGAATTAAAATGGAATATTGAAAATTATCGAGGTGTCTTCACAGCTTATTGGATTGAAAGAAGTGAAGATGGAGTGAATTGGATAAGACTTAACAAGAAACCTTATGTTCAAGGTTCGCAAAGAGAAAATCCAAATTTGGAGAAGTTTGCTTATTTCACTGACTCGACAATTCAACGAGCTTATAAAATTTATAAGTACAGAATAATTGGTATCACTCCATTTGGTGAACTTAGCCTACCTTCAAATGTAATTGAAGCAATGGGAAGAGATAGAACTCCTCCAGAAGCACCTGTTATTACATCAGTAAAAGATATCGGAGGTAAGATAAGCATTGAATGGAAAATTGATAAACCACCGAGAGACTTAAAGGGATTTGTAGTAAGTAGAACGAATGATTTAAGTATTGACTTTGTTCAAATTTCAAAAGGTATTTTACCACCAAATGTGCGAAGTTTTGTTGATGATAATCCGTCAATTTATGGTGAGAATTATTATGTAGTTGTTGCAGTGGATACAGCAAATAATTTTAGTGTATCTCTACCAAGTTATGGTTTTATTGTCGATTCAATTCCACCAGCAAAACCAAAAGGTTTGAAAGGAAATATTGATACACTTGGTATAGTCAGAATTTCCTGGAACTTAGGAAGTGAACCTGATATAGTTGGTTACCGTGTATACTTTGCAAATCAAATTGATCATGAGTTTAGTAACCTTACACCATATCCAATTCAAGATACAACTTTTGTCGATACAATTGATTTAAATACTTTAACCGAAGAAATCTTCTATCAAGTTGTAGCTGTGGATAGAAATTTCAACCATAGCGAAAAATCAGATATTTTGAGGTTAATTAAACCTGATCGTGTTCCACCAGTAACTCCATTAATATCAGATTATAAAATCTTAGATACTGCTGTGGTGATTAATTTTATTCCAAGTTCGAGTGAAGATGTTGTAGAGCATGTTTTACTTAGAAAATCTGAGAAGGAAAATGATTGGAAAGAAATTTCAAGAATTAGAAGTTCAGCAAAAAGTATAAAAACAAATTTTGTGGACAGACAATTTGTAGATAATGTTTATGTTTATTATTACACCATTCAAGCAATTGATGAAGCAGGAAATAAATCTCAATATTCTCCATTGTTAGGAGTACGAATTCCATTCACATTAAAGAAACAACCTGTAAAAGAATTAAACGCAACTTATGATAAACAGAAAAAAGCAATATCTCTTTATTGGAAAAAATTAGATACAAATGTCAAGTACTTTGTAATATTCAGAAAAACTAATGGAAAGAATTTTGAAAGTTTAGTCTCAGTTAATGCCGATGCAGAAAACTTTATTGATACCGATTTAATTGTTGAAGGAGAATATCAATATGGAATTAAGGCAGTATTTGTGAATGGTGAATCAGACATAACCTACTCAAATTCTTTGTTAGTAATTAAAGGGGACGAAAAATGATAGCTTTATTTATTTTTCTAACCTTTACACTTTTCGCTTTAACTCTTGAAAAAAGTTTTGCACAAGAAAGTTCTGAAATAATTAATCAAGTAAAAAAAGGAATTACTATCTCTGGTGATTTGAATGCTTATTCAGAATATTTCAAAACAAACAACTCTTTTGTGAGAAGACCACCGACTACAGGAAGAATTATTTTAAGGCCAACACTCGACCTCTTCAATTTGATTCAAATTCCATTTGAGTTCCTAATATCAACTGAAGGTTCTTCCGCTCGACAGGATATAAATCAATATGGGATTAATCCGAGATGGAGTTGGGGTTCGTTGTATTTAGGTGATTTCTCCACTGAATATTCAAGATATACTTTGAGTGGAATAAGAATTCGAGGTGCTGGTTTTGAATTATTTCCTGGAAAATTTCGATTTAGTGTTTTAGCTGGATTAACAAAGAGAGCAGTTGCAGGTGGTGCTGCTGATGGAAGCTTTAAGAGATTTTTATACGCAGCTAAAGTTGGTTTTGGTAGTGAAGGCTCATCTTATATTGATTTTATTTTTGTGCGAAGTAAAGATGAGGTTACTTCAATTGAACAAAACTTGAAATCAATCACTATTCTTATGCCTAATGGGAATGATTTTCTTGAGGTTGGAAGTATTGTTTTCATTACTTGGAATTCTTTTGGAGTAGAAGGACCAGTCAGAATTGAACTTTCAAGAGATGGTGGCTCTACATTTGAATTATTAAGCGATAATCAAGCGAACATTGGTACTTTCACATGGACTGTTACTGGACCTCCCACAAATCAGGGCTTAATTAAAATTTCAAGCGTGCAAGATAGTTCGGTGTTTGATTTAAGTGATAATTACTTTTCTATTGGTAGTGGTTTTAGAACAAATATTTTACCGAACAATAAAAATCTTGCAAATCTAAATGCAATTACTCCACAAGAAAATTTGGTAATTGGTTCAAAAGGTCGGATATCATTATTTAATAATATGTTTAGTTTTGATTTTGATGGTGGTGGTAGTGTTTACACACGAGATTTAAGAGCAACTGCAATAGATTTAGACTCAATAAAAGCTCCATCATTTTTGAAAAACATTTACAAACCAAGGGTAGGGACGAATTTAGATTTTGCTTTTAATACTTCACTTCAATTTAGAATACAATCGTTTCAAACAAGAATAGGATACAAGAGAATTCAACCTGGTTATAATTCATTGGGTGTTCCTTTTATGCATAACGATGTACAGGAAATTTCAATTTTCAATGGATTAAGATTTTCAAGGGTAAGTCTTACTTTCTCTTATACACGAATGAATGATAATCTTCTAAATCAAAAAACTTACACTACTTTTAGAAATAACTACAATGCATCAATAAACACAAATATTACAAACAAATGGTCAATGAATCTATCTGGAAACTTTATGGAAATGAAAAATAACTCAAGCAATGATACGACTAAAGTTCTATTTCAAAGCTTGGTTATGAATTATTCAAATTTTGTTTCTTTCGATCAAAAAGATTTTATTCAGAATATTGGCTTTAATTATTCGTATCAAATATCTGATAATAAATCTTTCTTAGTAACGAAAAATCAAACACAAATGCATTCTTTAAATCTTAATTTTGCGTTTAGATTGTTATCCAACCTTAATGCATCATTAGGGGCTGGATTGAACAATACAATTATGTTTGATACAGTCAAATATACTAACCATAATTATTCACTTTCATTCAATCACAGAGCATTTGGAGATAAGTTAAATTCAAGTATGATGTTATTCACTGCATTTAATCGAGGGAATAATTCTTTTAGAGTTTCGTTAAGTTCAGGTTATTCGCTAACAAAAAAAGATAATCTATCTTTTGCACTTGCTTTCATGAGTTTCAACAATAAGTCTATTGGAGGTAGTAGCTTCAACGAGTTTGTGATGAGCCTTGGTTATAATAGAAGTTTTTGAATGAAATCTTATAAAAGTAATACTTTATTACTTGACTTGATTTATTACTACGAATTTAATTTTTCTGTGTACAAGAAAACTAACAATTAAAAGTTTAGCTGAATTTTTTATTCGAAATTGAATTGACAAAAACGGGTTCAAATGTGATGAACGATTTTATTATACAGTATTAAAAATTTTTGAATGCATTCTTAGAATATTCTCAATATTATCATAAAAAATTTTTATGGTGAGTTTTAAATATAAAGCACTTGAAATATGAATTGATTTAGTTCTTATTTTACTGCTCATCTGGTTAAATCCCCCCAGCTATTTTAACTTACAAAAATTTATTTTCAATAAAAAAAATATCAAACTAAAATTTGAAACTTTATTCTTTTAATCAAGTTTTTAATTTGATTTAAAGATTATGGATAAGTTCAAATCGATTATTGAAAACTTGAAATTTAGAACTTTGTTCCAAAATTTACCGTTATAATAATTTAATTCAATTTTTTTAATCTTAGTGAATGTTATAATTTAATTTAACAGCTATGGACAAATTCAAATTAGTAACAAACCTAAAACCTACTGGAGATCAACCTGAGGCTATTAAACAATTGGTCGAAGGAATCAAAAGAGGTGAAAAATTTCAAACACTACTCGGTGTAACTGGCAGTGGGAAAACTTTTACTATTTCTCATGTAATTGCTCAAGTCAATAAACCAACACTTGTTTTGTCTCACAATAAAACTCTTGCAGCTCAACTTTATGGTGAATTCAAATCATTCTTCCCAGAAAATGCAGTGGAATTTTTTATAAGCTATTACGATTACTATCAACCAGAAGCTTATGTTGTTGCAACTGATACTTACATCGAAAAAGATTTCTCGATCAATGATGAGATTGATCGTTTAAGATTGAAAGCAACAACTGCTTTGATTGAAGGAAGAAGAGATGTAATAATTGTTGCATCTGTCAGTGCAATTTATGGAATTGGTGCACCACACGAATATGCAAGTCAAGTCATAGTCTTAAAACAAGGAATGAAAATTGACCGTAAAGAATTGTTAAAAAAACTTGTTGACATTTATTATGTCCGCAATGATGTAGAATTTACAAGAGGAACTTTTAGAGTTCGTGGTGAAACAATTGATTTAATTCCTGCTTTTTTAGAAGATGAAGCAGTTCGAATTGAATTTTGGGGAGATGAAATTGAGTCATTAAAGATAATAAATCCTTTGACTGGTGAGATACTAAATAAAATAAATTCCTATGTTATTTATCCCGCTAAATATTTTGTTACGCCAAAAGACCAAGTCCGTCGAGCGATAAAATCAATCGAGAAAGAGTTAGAATTAAGATTGCATGAATTGAGAAGTCAAGGAAAATTTCTTGAAGCTCAACGGCTTGAGCAACGAACAAAATTTGACATCGAGATGATGAAAGAAATAGGTTATTGTTCAGGCATTGAAAATTACAGTCGTCATCTTGATTGCCGACCTCCAGGTTCAAGACCTTACACTTTATTCGATTATTTTCCTGAAGATTATCTTTTGATTGTTGACGAGTCACATGTAACAATTCCACAAATTCGTGGAATGTATAACGGTGATCGAGTAAGAAAAGAGACTTTAGTTGAACATGGATTTCGACTTCCTTCGGCACTTGATAACCGTCCAATGAAATTTGAAGAGTTTGAAGCAAAGATTAATCAAGTCATTTTTGTTAGCGCCACTCCTGGTGATTATGAACTTGAAAAATGCAAAGGTGTTGTGGTTGAACAAGTTATTCGTCCCACAGGACTACTTGATCCACCGATTTCTGTTAGACCAGTTAAAAATCAAATTGATGATCTGTTAAATGAAGTAAGAATTCGTGCAGAAAGAAAAGAGCGTGTACTTGTTACGACTCTAACGAAAAAAATGGCTGAAGATTTGACTGACTATTTCGATAAACTTGGCGTGCGTGTTCGTTATATACATTCTGATATAGATTCACTGGAAAGAGTAGAGATATTGCGAGATTTAAGACTTGGTGATTTTGATGTTTTGGTTGGAGTTAATTTGCTTCGTGAGGGACTTGATTTGCCTGAAGTTTCTTTGGTTGCAATTATTGATGCAGATAAGGAAGGTTTTTTGAGAAGTGAAAAATCATTACTTCAAATTGCAGGAAGGACTGCAAGAAATGCTAATGGACTTGTAATTATGTATGCTGATAAGATTACTGAATCAATGCGTAAAGTCATTGAAGAAACAGAGCGTCGCAGAAAAAAACAAATCGAATACAACAAAAAACACGGTATCACTCCAAAAACAATCTACAAAACAACTGAAGAGATACTTTCAACTACTGCTGTTGCTGATGTTCGAAAAGGTCGAGAGGATTATTCCAAAAAGAAATCTGGTATAGCCGTTGCCCTCCAACCAATTATCAAACATTTAACACCACAACAAAAACAAGAGTTAATTGAACAATTGACAATTGAAATGCACAATGCAGCTAAAGACTTAGAGTTTGAAAGAGCTGCTGCAATTCGAGACGAGATACAACGATTAAAAGAAAGTTTGAAAACGCATAGTTAGAAAAGTAGAGCAGAAGAGCAGTAGAATCATGGATTATTGAGTTAAATTTATATTATGTTATGAGATGCTTTCTTTATTTGATTGAAAGTAGCTTTTTTGATTTTATTGAATGTTCGAAAAACTTTAGTTTCATTTTTTGATTTACAAAACAATATCAAAATGACTTTGACACGAAAAGTTTATAATGAAATTAGTCATCTTCATTTGATTCTTCCCGAAAGATGTGAAAGAATTGTTAGTTTTAGTCCAGCCATCACTGAAGCATTGTTTTTAATGGGATTAGGTGAATATGTAAAAGGTGTGAGCACATATTGTGTCCATCCAATTGAAGCAAGAACTAAAAAGATAGTTGGTGCCTACAACACTTTCAAAGAAAAATTACTTGAAGAG
>JAOAHM010000038.1 GCA_026415235.1 Ignavibacteria bacterium
ACTCTGCGGTTGATCAAAATCGTGTAAAGATTGTGAGATAGGGCAGTGGAGTAGTAGAACAGCAGAGCATTAGAGAAGTAGATAAATGAAAATTTTTTTCTTGGACAACAATTCATCAAACAGAAAGCCAACTTTGTTCACATTCTTACAATATGATTAAAACCAGAAATATTTTACTTTCATCCTTCGATTAAAATTAACAACAATTAAAAATTTATTTGGAATTTAAGAAGCACCATCTGTATGGATTTTTTAAGAAAATAAAATCCTATCAAAAAATTTTCTTAAGAGTAATTTTATTGTGAATATTCAAAAATTCGAATAAAGATTAATTTCAAAAGTGCACTTGAAAAATTCATTTATTTTGAAAAACTTATCTTGGAATTAAAACATTACTCTAACATCTTATTGGAAAAAATTTTGTTCTTAAATGTTCATAAATAAATTTTGGTTAGACAAAACTTAAAAAGTAAATAACAGCTTCTCTCAAGTTGCTAAGATTTTCGTAAATTAAAATGAACTATGTCTTATAAATTCTTAGAACATACGGCTGATATCGGAATTGAGGTTCGAGCTAATAATTTAACTGAAGCTTTTATCGAAGCTATTTACGCATTACTTGAACTTATCTTTAATAAAAACTTTAAAGAATTTATCTCGAGCAATGGATATGAATTTTTAGAAATTCAAAGTGTTGATTCAGATAGCTTGTTTGTCGATACTTTGAACGAAATTTTATTTCTCATTGATACAAAAAAAATAATTCCTTTGAAACCAGAAATAATCGAATTGAGTAATAATTCATTGAAACTTAAGTTCAAACCTTATCAATTCGATTTTTCCGAACTTCCGATGCATATTTATGTTAAAGCTGTAACTTTTCATCAGCTTGAAATTATTCAAAACAAAAAATCAGTAACAATTAAATTTTATCTTGACATATGATAATCGAAAAAATAACTGACTACAAATGGCGAATTCCAAAATCAAACTTCCCATTCATGCGAGTTGATGGAATCATCTACGCTGATGAAACTCTAATCGAAGCGATTAAAAGTGATAAAACAATTGAACAAATTGCAAACACTGCATCATTGCCTGGAATAGTTGGTTATTCACTTGGAATGCCAGATGCACACCAAGGTTATGGTTTTGCAATTGGTGGCGTTGCTGCTGTTGATTTGAAAGAAGGTGTTGTTTCACCAGGTGGAATTGGATACGACATAAATTGCGGAGTGCGATTGCTTGCAACAGATTTAGAATTTGATGATGTGAAATCAAAAATCGAAGAATTAGTTAAGCAACTTTTTCACGAAATTCCTTCGGGTACTGGTCGAGGTGGAGATTTAAAACTTAGTTATGCTGAACTTGATGAAGTAATGAAACTCGGAATTGATTGGGCAATTCAAAATAAATTTGCTCGACCAGAGGATAAAGATTTCATCGAAGAATATGGTCGTTTGCCAAATGCAAATCCAGACATGGTTTCCAACAAAGCAAAAGAACGAGGACGAGATCAACTGGGAACTCTTGGTTCAGGAAATCATTTTGCTGAAGTTCAAATTGTTCAGGAAATTTTTGATGAAGAAACTGCAAAAAGTTTTGGGCTTCACAAAAATCAAATTGTTGTGTTAATTCACACTGGTTCAAGAGGATTAGGTCATCAGGTTTGCACAGATTATTT
Source organism: Ignavibacteria bacterium (assembly GCA_026415235.1). GTDB lineage: Bacteria > Bacteroidota > Ignavibacteria > Ch128b > Ch128b > Ch128b. Next base: position 1,685 of record JAOAHM010000038.1, read on the forward strand.
GAAAGAAATGGACACGGCAATGAAAAATTATGGAATTAAAGTTCCTGATAGAGAACTTGCCTGTGTTCCGATTGACTCAAAAGAAGGTAAGCGTTATTTACAGGCAATGGCATCAGCAGCAAATTTTGCTTTTAACAATAGGCAGTTAATCACCTACAATGTAAGGAATGTTTTTAAGCGATTATTTAAAACGGATAAAGTTCGAATTGTTTATGATGTTTGTCATAACATCGCAAAGATTGAAGAGCATGAAATTTATGGTAAGAAGCTAAAAGTTTTAGTACATCGAAAAGGAGCAACTCGCGCATTTCCAAAAGGTCATCCTGCACTGCCAGAAGTTTATCGAAACATTGGTCAACCTGTAATTATTCCAGGAAGCATGGGCACATATTCTTATGTTTTAGTCGGAACTGAAAAAGCAATGGAAGAAACTTTTGGTTCAACTTGTCATGGTGCAGGTAGAACACTTTCAAGACATAAAGCGAAGAAAATGATGTCTGCAGATGAAGCAGTAAGCAAATTGAGAGAAAGAGGTGTCTTCATTCAAGCTACAACAAAATCAGGAATTACTGAAGAAATTCCAGAAGCATATAAAAATGTTTCGCAAGTTGTGGAAGTTGTTCATCAAGCTGGCATTTCAACCAAAGTCGCAAAACTAAAACCAATTGGTGTAATTAAAGGTTAAATCAAATGAAAAATTTTTTAATCATTACAATATTTATTTCAGGAATTTTTACTTCTCTTTTCTCACAAAATCAGAAAAAAGTTTATTTAATTGATATAAGTGGAGATATTGACCTTGGACTTGCACCTTATGTTGAGCGTGTAGTAAAAGAAGCTGAAGAAAAAAATGCTGATGCAATAATTCTGAAAGTGAATACATTTGGTGGAAGAGTAGATGCAGCAACTCAAATTCGTGATGCAATCATCAAATCAAAAATCCTAACGATTGCATTTATAGATAAAAGAGCAATTTCAGCAGGTGCATTAATTTCTATTTCGGCAAAGAAAATTGTAATGTCCCCAGGTTCTACAATTGGTGCATCAACAGTTGTGGATCAAGAAGGAACGAAAGCTTCAGAAAAATACCAATCTTACATGCGTTCAGAGATGCGTTCAACCGCTGAAAGAAATGGAAGAAGACCTGACATTGCCGAAGCGATGGTTGATGAAAGAATTGTGATTAAAGATTTTCCTGAACTTGATGATTCTACAAAACTACTTACACTGACAACTGAAGAAGCAACAAAAGTTGGTTATTGTGACTTTGTTGCATCGAATATTGACGAATTGCTCGAACATTTTAATCTCAAAGGTGCAGAAATAATTTCAACTGAAGTTAACTGGGCAGAGAATATTGTTAGATTTCTCTCTAATCCAATTGTTAGTAGTTTGTTGATAATGCTTGGTATTTTAGGTTTGCTTACAGAAATCAAAACTCCAGGATGGGGAGTTGCAGGAACAATTGGTTTAATTTCGCTTGCGTTATTTTTTGGAACAAGTTATATCCTTCAACTTGCTAACATTTGGGAGATTTTAATTTTCATCATTGGTCTTGCACTTCTTTTGATTGAAATTTTTTATGTTCCAGGCTTTGGTTTGATTGGAATTTTAGGAATTATTTTGATGATTGGTTCAATCTTTTTTGGATTGATTGGAGACTTTCCAGTTATATCAGAAAATGAAATTTCAAATGCGTTGATACAACTGGCAGCTGCACTTGTAGCTTCAATTATTTTTCTTTTTATCATTTGGAAGTTTTTGCCAAGTGTGCCTATTTGGGGAAGATTAATTCTTTCAACATCTGAAAATCAAACAGAAGGATTTATTTCAAATCCAGATTTTTCTCATTTACTCGGTAAGAGAGGAAAAGCTTTAACACAACTTCGCCCTGCTGGGATTGCACTTATAGACAACAAAAGATACGATGTGATGACTGAAGGTGAATTCATTTCAAAAGATGAAGAGATAGAAGTGATTGAAGTTGTGGGTTCAAAAATCATCGTCAAAAAAATTAGTTGATTATAGAAACAGGCATTTTTACCATTTCATGTTTTTATTTTTGAGAGATGAAGATCATCATAAAAATTTCATTAATAAAATTTTTTATTTGCCTGTTTCTACTTCAAACGAAATCTTCCTTTGGTCAAACTCCAAGTTTTTATAATCAAGACACATTAATGATTAAAAACAATTTAATCGAATTGAGGAACTACCTTTATGTAATTGATACAGTTTTGTTCATAAAAGATTTGAATTTCAAAAAGGAATTAAAATTTTTTTTCAATCGAGAAACGCAAACAATACATATCTTAGATACTAATTTAGTTTCATCAGAGATTTTAATTAAGTATAAATTCATACCAATCAAAAGAGAAACATTTCAAAAAAACATTCCACAAATAAAAAGAGATACAATCACACAAAAACAAATCACAAGAATTGAGAGGTTACAACAAAAAAGTTTTGCTGATGATATCTTTGGAACAAAGCTCGAAAGAAGTGGAACAATCTCTCGTGGATTCTCTGTTGGGACTAACAAAGATTTCACTCTTAATTCAGGTCTACGACTTCAACTCGCTGGGCAGTTAAGTGATGATATCGAAGTTGTTGCAGTTTTATCCGACCAAAGCTCTCCAATTCAACCAGAAGGAAACACAAGAACACTTCAGGAAATTGATAAAGTATACATTGATTTGAAACATAAAAATGCTCAAGCAACTTTTGGTGATTTTCAATACACACATCGTGTTGGAACTTTTGGTGTTGTGGATAAAAAACTTCAAGGATTGAAAGCAACTGCACTTCTTGATGAAAAAAATTTTGCAAATGTTTCTTATGCATCTGCACGAGGTAAATTTAAATCACAACAATTTAATGGAATTGATGGAGTTCAAGGACCATACAGATTGACTGGTGAAAATAATGAGAGAGATATTATTGTTTTAGCAGGAACAGAAAAAGTTTATATCAATGGTGAAGAAAAAGTTCGTGGTGAAAATTACGATTACACGATTGATTATTCCACAGGAGAAATTTTCTTCACACCTAAGGTCGTAATTACCAATGCATCACGAATTAAAGTTGATTTCGAATATTCTGATAGAAAGTTTGAACGTAACTTTTTTGGTTCTGTTATCAATTCAAATTTATTCTCCAACAAGTTAATACTTGGTTTTTCATATTTCCGTGAAGGAGATAATCAAGATTTGCCAATTGATATTTCATTATCAGAAAATGATAGAAAGATTCTTGCCCAAAGTGGAAATGACAGAATGAAAGCATCGAAAAGTGGAGTTCGATTTGTTGGTTATGATTCGACAGGAAGACCAGCTGGTGCTTACAGACTTAAAGATACTTTGATAAGTGGAGTAATTGTGCAGTTTTATGAATTCAGTCCAGGTTCTGATTCGGCGTTTTACAATGTTTCGTTTTCTTATGTTGGTGAAGGTTTAGGTGATTATGTGAGAGTAAGCTTGGGTAGATATAAATTTGTTGGTTCGAATAAAGGTAATTACTTGCCAATAATTTTATTACCAATGCCTGAATTGAAACAAGTAGGTAATTTCTACTCAAGATTTTTTGTTACAAAAAATTTTTTCATTGAAGGTGAAATTTCTCTTTCATCATTTGATAGAAATCGTTTCTCCACAATTGATGATGATAAAAACAGAGGAAAAGCTTATTCATACAAACTTGGTTTTGATACACTTTACATTGAACTTTCAAAAATTTTCATTGGTAATGTTTTGTTTAATTATTATGAAAGAAAAACAGAAAGTACATTCACGCCCATTTCAAGGATTTACGAAGTTGAATATGAAAGAAACTGGAACATTAACAATCAAGCATTGACAAGCGAAGAATTAATTCGAGAAGGTGAATTGAAAATCGCTCGTGAAAAATTCGATGCGAAAATTACTGCTGGAAGAATGAAAAGAGGTTCACTATTCAAAAGTGATAGAATTACATCAATTATAAATTTAGAGTTAATAGATAATCTTAACTTAAACTATTCTATCTCAAGTCTAAACTCATCTACTCAAAATTTCAGGTCAAGATATCAAAAACATTTTTTGAATGCTGCTTTTAATCAAAAAGATTTCACTCCTTATTTCAAATTTGAACATGAAAGTAAAGTTGATAAAAATTTTTCCGACTCACTACTTCAATCAAGTTTTAAATTTTATGATTTATCTTTCGGCACTGAACTGAATTACATAAAAAATCTTGATATTAACTCATCTTTCAATTTTAGACAAGATTATTTTCCCATTAATTTCAATTTATCTCGTGAAGCAAACAATTACATTTATCAATTAGCTCTAAAATTGAAAAATGTAAGAAACATAAATTCAAATCTTGATTTATCTTTTCGTCAAAAAAAATATTCGAGTGAGTTTAAGCAACTTGGCAGACTTGATAATCAATCAATTGCAATAAAATATATCGGTAGGGGAATTTTCTTTGAAAGATTTCTTCAAACTGACCTTTACTACGAAGCTGCTTCTCAACGCTCAGCAAGACTTGAGAGAATTTTTCTGAGAGTTCCAAAAGGCACTGGGCAATACATTTACAAAGGTGATTTGAACAACAATGGAATTGCTGATGAATTTGAATTTGAACCAACAAAATTTGAAGGCGATTACATTCTCACAACCTATCCAACAGATGAATTATTTCCAGTGATTGATTTGAAAGCAAGTCTCAGATTAAGATTTGATTTCAGAAATTTCTACATCAATGAAAGAATAAAAAATTTTCTTTCACCAATTTCAACAGAGACTTATCTAAGAGTTGAAGAAAATAGTCAGGATAAAAATGAAAGAAATGTTTATTTACTAAAACTCAAAACTTTTCAAAATCCATCAACAACAATTCGAGGAAGTAATTTAATTCAACAAGACTTATATCTATTCGAATACAATCCAGATTTCAATATGCTTTTCAGACTAATTGAAAGAAGAGGATTTTCAAAATTCAGTTTGACCGATGAAAGAAGATTTCAGCAGGAAAAACTAATCAGATTGAGATTTAAGCCGTTGAAAGAATTTGCAAATCAAAGTGAAATAAATTTTTCGAGAAACGATTTAACTTCGTCAAGTTATGCATTAAGAAATTTTTTAATAAGAAGTGTAAATTTTAGTTCAAAAGTCTTTTATTATCCATACAATAATGTTGAAGCAGGATTTAAGTTTGAACTTGGTAAGACAAAAGATTTGCTTCCACAAACTCCGACTGAACTGAATTCAAACTCTCAAGAATTTTCTTTAACAATTATGTATTCACAACGAGGCAAAGTTGTTTTTACACTTGAAAGAACCGAAATGATAATCAATCAAAATCTTAATTACATTCCATTTGAACTCACACGAGGTTATTTCATTGGTAAGAATTACATTTGGCGATTTAATGCTGATTATCAATTTGGTGGAAACATTCAAACAAGTGTAATCTATGATGGAAGAGTTCAAGGTAAAAATTTTCCAATTCACACTGCTACAGCAGAAGTTAGAGCATTTTTTTAGGAGCTTAAAATGACAAATGTTGTTTCAAAGTACATTGAGTTGCACATCATTCGAATTAAAAACAACCGAATAAAATTTTTGTTACTTAAAAGAGCACCTAATGAAAAATATCCAAATATCTGGCAAATGGTTACGGGTCACATCAGAGAAAATGAAAAAGCTTATGAAGCGGCTTTGAGAGAATTGAAAGAAGAAACAGGTCTTGATGCCGAGGAATTGTATTCTGTGCCTGTGATTAATTCTGTTTACTTAAGTGAAAGCGATGAAGTGTGTTTGATACCTGTTTTTGTTTGTCGAGTTAATGAAAATTCAGATGTGAAGATTTCTAAAGAGCATAATGAATTTAAGTGGGTTGATGCAAAAGAAGCAATTAAACTTCTTAACTGGGAAGGTCAAAAAAAGTCTGTTGAATTAATTTGTGAATATTGGTTTAATGAAAGGAAGAAATTAATTCGAATAGTCTGAGTTAGAAAATTTTAATTTCCAAATCAATTAAATTTGTAGTTGTCTTATAACAAATTAAGAGGTTAAGCTTGTCAATACTTGTTGTTGGTTCCCTTGGTCTCGATACAATCGAAACGCCATTCTCTCGAGTAGAAGAATCCCTTGGTGGTTCAGCAGTTTATATTTCATTAGCTGCATCATATTTTTGTCCCATCGTAAATTTAGTTGGAGTTGTGGGCGAAGATTTTCCAGAAAAATACATTCAATTACTTCGTGAACATCATATTGATTTGGAAGGATTGCAAGTGATTAAAGGTGGTAAAACTTTTCGTTGGGCAGGAAAATATGACTACGACATGAATTCGAGAGAAACACTTTTGACAGAGTTGAATGTTTTCAAAGATTTCAATCCAGTTATTCCCGAGAGTTATCGTGATAGTAAATTCGTTGTTCTTGGAAATATTGATCCTGAACTTCAGATGAATGTTTTGAAGCAGTTACATAATCCAAAATTCGTTGTTTGCGATACGATGAATTATTGGATTGAACGAAAAAATGAAGCGTTGCGTGAATTATTGAAGATGGTTGATATGCTTGTTGTGAACGACTCAGAAGCACGACTATTGGCAAATCATCCAAATTTAATTCGTGCTGGTAAAAGTATTTTGAATATGGGACCAAAGAAACTCGTAATTAAAAAAGGTGAACATGGCGCACTTTTAATGACCGATGAAATCCTCTTTACTGCACCTGCATATCCACTCGAAAACATTAACGATCCAACTGGTGCTGGCGATACTTTTGCAGGTGGAATGGTTGGTTATCTTTCAAGAATAAATTCAATAAGTAATGATGAATTGAAAAGAGCAATTGTTTATGGAAGTGTGTTGGCTTCGTTTTGTGTTGAAAAATTTAGTGTTGATGGATTGCTTGATTTGAACTACTTGAAAATAAAAGATCGCTTTAATCAATTTTTCTCTATAACTCATTTTGAGGAATAATATTGGAGTTCGATGCCCTTAAGTTTGAAAATGATAAATTAATTTTTATAGATCAGACCAAACTGCCTGACGAAGAAATTTACATTTCAACTGATAGTTACGAAAGAATCTCTGAAGCAATTGAACGACTCGAAATTAGAGGTGCACCATTAATCGGTATCGCTGCACTTTATGCTCTTGCTTTATCAGTAAAAGAAAATAAAAATGAATTTGAAATTGCCTTCGAAAGACTTAAAAAAACCAGACCTACTGCTGTTAATCTATTTACTGCACTAAAGGAAGCAAAGAAATTTTTCTACTCATCAGAAGAAAATCAGAATTTTTCTTCATTATTAAAATTTGCAATTGAGTTTCATCAATCAGATAAAAACTATTGTGATAAAATTGCCAAAAATGGTGCAGAATATATTGGCAATAATTTTAGTAGAAGATTGAGAGTTTTAACACATTGCAACACAGGTGCACTTGCAACTGGCGGAATTGGAACTGCTTTTGGTGTAATCTTAGAATTATACAAAAGAAATTCTATTGAACTTGTTTATGCTTGCGAAGCAAGACCTTTACTTCAAGGATTAAGGCTCACATCATTCGAATTGGAAAAACATCAAATTCCTTACAAAGTAATTACGGACTCAACAGCAGCATTCTTAATGCAAAAACAAATGATTGATTTAGTAATTGTAGGTGCAGATAGAATTGCTTCAAATGGCGATACTGCAAATAAAATCGGAACCTATTCTCTTGCTGTAAATGCGAAATTTCATTCAATTCCATTTTTTGTTGCTGCACCATCTACTTCAATTGATTCAAAGATTTTAACTGGAAAAGAGATTATCATAGAAGAAAGAAATCCAGAAGAACTAATTCAATTTGGTAGTAAAAAAGTTTTATCAAAAAAAATTGAAGCTCTAAATTTTGCTTTTGATATTACACCTAATGAATTGATTACTGGAATTATAACTGAAGAAAAAGTTTTTAATCCACCATTCGATTTTAGGGATGACAAAAATTCTTAAGGACAGGGGATTCGTCTTAAAGAAAAAAAAGTTTCGTGAAACAAGTAAGTTGATAACAATTTTTGCAGAGAATGCTGGTAAAATAAATCTCGTTGCAAAAGGTGTGCGAACGCCGAAGAGTAAAACTTCAGCTGTTCTTGAACCATTGAATTTAATTGAATTTGTTTATTACGATAAACCTACACGAGACCTACAATACATTTCATCAGCAGAATTTATTGATGATTTTTCGAACATTAAATCAGACTATGAAAAAATTAAAATCGCTTATGCAGTAATTGAGTTAACAAATTATTTCTCTCACGAAGGTCAAGTTAATAATGAGTTATTTGATTTGGTTTACAATACACTTGTTTCTTTAGACAAAAATCAGAGACCAAACTTTAATTTGTTTATTGATTTTATTATCAAGTTGTGTGAGATTTCAGGTTATCCAGCTTACACTGGTGAGTGTCCTTCTTGTCATAAACCAATTGATTTAATGAAAGATGATTTTCAATTCACGAGAAATTATGGTGTGATATGTTTGAATTGTAAAAATTATTCAAACTCGTTGATTAATCTCGATTCAGAAACTAAAAAAATGTTAGCGTTGTTTTTGAGTGGTCAGGTGAGTGATGAAGAATATTCTGAGAAATTCAAACATCTATACCTGCCGTTACTTGAATTTTTACAATATCATGTTGAAGAAATAAAAAGATTAAAGTCGTTAGAACTTTTTTGAAACTTTACTGAATTGCAAAAAGTAAAAATGCACAAAATTTGAGGAGAAGACATGAAACGAACAAAATTTTTTGCGTCACTTTCACTAATCTTAGTGGGAGTGGTTTTTGGAGTAGCTCTTGTTACTGGTTTTAATTGGGTGAAACCTGGATTCGGAATTTCGCAAATTGGTGCACCAAATCCTCTGGTTAGTGCAAATCAAGATGCGCAAAAATTGAGTGATGCATTCATTCGAGTTGCAGAAGCAGTTACTCCAACTGTAGTGTATATCGAAGTGAAAAGTGAAAGTGAAAGCTTAAACATTCCAGAAGACCACGAGTTTTTCTTTAAAGACTTTCCATTCTTTAGAGACTTACCAAAACAACCTCAAGTTGGAACTGGCTCTGGAGTAATAATTTCGTCTGATGGATACATTGCAACAAATAATCATGTCGTTAAAGATGCAAAATCAATTTCCGTGACTTTGAACGATAAGAGAAAATTTTCAGCTGAATTAATCGGAACAGATCCTTTAACAGATTTAGCAGTAATCAAAATTGATGCGAAGAATTTAACTCCTGCGTATCTTGGTAATTCGGATAACTTAAAAGTTGGTCAATGGGTTTTGGCAATTGGTAATCCACTTGGTTTAACATCAACTGTAAC
>JAOAHM010000058.1 GCA_026415235.1 Ignavibacteria bacterium
AATCTGGTGATATCCATCTGAATTGATTTGATTAGTGATAGAAGTAATTTCTCTTCCTAAGGTATCAGTAACTTTGAAAGTGAGTGTTTTACCAACAAATTCCTTTGGAACATAGTAACGAATTTGAGTTGAGTAATTAAATGGATTTGGATAATTCTGATAAAGGACAAATTTAGTTGGAACAAGATTTAATTCTTGAACAAGTGTTTGTGGTAGAGCTGGACTACCAGCATTAATCCAAGCAGTGTAAATTAAAGATGCAAGACGGTTGCTTGCTTTTTGAAATAAATATTTTGTGAATTCTGAAGTGTTGTTCCATAAATGTAAATAATAAGTTTCGCTTGATGTATTTCCAGCAATTGATTTTGCAATACTATCGGCTCTTAATAAATCATCAAGATAAGAATATGATTCAAAGAGATAGTTGAAAATAAACTCGATTGGATTTTGAACATAAACAACAGCTTCAGGATTGAAAGTAAAATTCGATTGATAACGATTAATCATTTGAGTTTCGTAACGAGAGTGAATTCCTCTTTGCCCTGTGAATTGTCCATCATAATTTCTTGTGATGTGAAGTGGTTGATGTCCATCTGCAACATAGTGACCTAAATCAGCAGCGATTAATTTTGCTTTATCCCAATCTCGTCTTTGCAATGCTGCGGTTAAAGAATCTAAAGCATAAACTGTTGCCCATGGTAATATGCCCTGTTGCCAAACATAATTCCAACCATATCGTGCAATTAAAGTGTCAATCGAATACGGGAAATTGCCAGCAAAAAACTCCTGATAGTTATCTATATCAATAAAATGTTTGTTGCCTTCGTTTGGGTCGGAGCTTTTTCTGTAATCTGCATCGGATGCATGTTGAGCTAAGAATTCTGACCAGAGATTATAACCGACCATTTCTTGTGGAAAATGTTTTGTTGAATTTCTGTTAATTAAACTATGTCCTACGCTTCCCCAACCAAGAATTTCTCTTGCAACTACAAATAGAAAAACTACAGATAAAACTACAGCAAAAATTTTTTTCATTTTTATTCTCCAATTAATTGTACAATTATTCTTCTTTGTCTTGGACGATTATCAAAATCAATAAATACAATTTGCTGCCATGTACCGAGCAACAACTCTCCTCTCGAAAAAGGAATTTGAAGTGAAGCACCTAACATTGATGCTCGCAAGTGCGCATATCCATTACCATCACCCCAAGTTGAATCGTGGTGATAAGTCTTGCTTGATGGAATTAATTTTTCAAAAAGCTCAGGCAAATCTTTGAGTAATCCTGGTTCATATTCAATTGTTGTGATTCCTGCAGTAGATCCAACAGCGAAAACTAATGCGTTACCTTCTTTGATTCCACTGCGAGAAATTACTTCTTGAACCTTGTGTGTGATATCAATAATGTCTGTCTTTCCTCGTGTGTTAATTTCAATTTTTTCAGTTAAAACTTTCATGAAGCTTACTTTACGATTTGTTAAACATAATTTTCATAATATAAGATAATCAGAACTTGAAATTTTTAGAAAACCTGAGATTAAATTTAATTCCTCAATTTTATTAAAGTTAATTTCAAAAAACACAAGGCATTTTCATTTTAATTGTAAATCATCCAAAAAATCATTTATGAAACTTTTAAAGTTGGTTACTAACGCTAAATTTTCAAGTTGTCTGATTAAATAAAATTTTTACAAAGGAAGAAACGAAAAAATTAGTATGATATTAGCTTCAATTAAAGTTTAAGATTTACACCACAAATCTTGAAAGAAAAAATTTTTTGAAGAAGACAAATCAAGAAATGTATTGCAACAGGTAATATTTCGTAGTTAATTCTTGTTCGGTAGAAATTTTAATTACTTCTTTCCAATGCAATGAGCTTCCAAAACGGAAAAGATTATCAATCAGATATTCACCAATTTTTTTGTTATTAATCAAAACACTCGTCCATATATCATTAGAGTTAAGAATTTTTTCATGTAGGTATTGATTAAGTTGTGAAGAAAAAATTTCACCAAGTAGGTAATTATGATAATAACATGGTGAAGTAGCAATGTGAATTTTAGTTGTCCAGTCTGGTTTATTTCTATTTTCAGGTTTATTGAGATGAAGATATTTTTTGTGAAGTTCCCACCAAAGAGCGTTTAAATCTTGATTTGGATTTTCATAAAGAGATTTTTCAAATCTATACATCACAAAAACCCAACGAGCAAAAATTATTTGATTCATTTTAGTGAAATTAATTGAATCATCTTTAAATTGATTTACTTGTGCATCTTCAAGTCCAAGATTGAATTTCATCCAAAGTGGATGAATTGCAAATTTTCCAAACAACATTGCAATTGCTTCAGTTACAAAAATGTGAGCAGCATCTCGCAAGATGAATGGAAGTGTTCTATCAATAAACTTATCATAAACAGCATGACCATATTCATGAAGTAAAGTGCCCATCCAATCAGTATTTGAAATTACATTACAAAGAACTCGCACATCATTTGCTCTATCAATACTGATACAAAAAGCATGTTGATTTTTCCCTTTTCTCTCGAACAAATCACTTCGTTCAATCAAATCATCAATATCGAGACCAATACTTGAAAAATATTTTCTCGTTATTTCCACCAAATCTTTTCCATTATAAAATTCATCGAAGTTAACTAAGTAGAGTGGAGGTGCTTCTTGAAAAAATCTTTGTTGATAATGCCAAGGCATTAAATCGTTAATGTTTATTCCGAAATGGGATGAAAGGTCTGAATCAATTTTGTTTTTTAGTTCAATAAATTTTGGTTCAGTTTCTTTTTCAAGTTGATTAAATATTCGGTCAACATCGGTTGGATCAAGTTCCGAGAGAATTAAACTCATTTGATGATAATTTTCGTAGCCTAAGTATTTTGCTTGTTCATTTCGCAATTCAACAAGTTTGAGTAAATCGTTCACCAATAAATCGCCAATTTCTTTGCTTGCTTCCCAAACTTTTTGTAAAACAAGTGTGTCTCGTTCTTCCATCAAAATTTTATCTACTTCATTATCAGTGAGTGTCTTTCCATTATATCTTGCTCTGAAAGTTGTAAAAACATTCTCAATTTTGTTTTGAAGATTTGTAATTTCTTCAAGTTTTTTCAAATCGAATTGATTGGGAAGGAACTCATTATAAAGAATTTTTATCTGTCTCTGGATTAATGGTTCAAACTCAGAGATTCTGGAATGAAGCCTTTCAATTTCTTGAAAATTAGCTTTATCTCTGAAAAGATTAATCATTTCGAGTTGATACTTGGTAACTTCATTCCAATTTTCTTCAGTTCCATTAATTGAAGCATTCCAATATGCTTGCGAACTTTTTATGTATAACTCTTTTAATTTTTCTTCAAAGCTTTTCAAAAAGTTTGGTGTTGAGTTCATATTATTTTCAAAATGTCTTTATTAATTTTTAAGATAATTTCATGAAGAATTTTCTACAACTGATAGATTAAGAACATCATCTGCGACTTAGTTAAAGTTTGCTACTTAATGAATTACTTTTTTTGTAAATCTCTGCTTGAATTTCTGCAGCAATGCTTAATGCAATTTCTTGTGGAGTTTCTCCGCCGATATCAAGTCCAATTGGTGAATGAAGGTTCGATAAATCTACATCACCAAAAACTTCTTTAATTTGATTTTTCAATTTTTGTGCTTTTGTTTTTGATGCAATCACACCAATGTAACGAACTTTCAAGTTACGAGCGTAAATTTGTTCAATTACATCAAAATCGTGACTATGACCATGTGTCATAATAACTATGAATGCATCTTCAGGTGGATTAAATGAATAAGCATAATCAGAGTAGTCAGATAAAATTATTTCGTCTGCATAAGGATTTGTTTCTTTGTTTGCAAATTCGGGACGGTTGTCGATTAAAATCTTGTGAAAGTTCAAAAGGCTAAGTTGTTTAAGTAATGCTTGACCAACATGCCCACCACCAAAAATGTAAACAATTGGTTTATTTCCAAAGACTTCATAAAAAATCCAACATCTACCAGAGCAACTCATATTTAAGACTTTTGCTTCATCTTTAACTGGTGCATCACCTGAAAGTAAATATTCCACAATTCCATTTTCTTTCATTTTCATTCTTTTCAGAGCTTCAAAAATTACTTCTCTTTCAATCTCACCTCCACCAATAGTTCCATAAGTTTCATTTTCACTTACGACTATCATTTTAAATCCGACTTTACCAGGCGTTGAACCTTCAGTCTTTATAACTGTTGTGAGAACAAATGGTTTATTTTGTTTTACGAGTTCTGCTGCTTTTTCAAAAATGTTCATCTCTAAGCTCCTCGAATTAATTTTTCATAATCATCTTTTGTATCAATATCTTGATGGATTTGTGAATAGTTGCAATTCCAAATTTTTTGATTAAAAATATTTTTTCTTTTGAATTCTCGTAGGTTTGAATTAATATCTTCCTGAAGAATTTTCTCTACCAATTTTCGATTTATAAATATTGGATGACCAATCTTTCCATCATAAGCTGGTTGAAGCCAATCAATTCCTTCTTCAAGCTGATTTGAAAAATCGAGATAAAATTCAATTGGCAAAGATGGCTGATCAATTTGATGAACTAACACAAAATCGCAATTATTAACTCTCGAAAGTCCACATTGAAGTGAACTGAACATTCCATATTCGAAATTTTGGTTTACTGCAACGATTAATCTATCCTTGTAATTACTTAAATTTTTATCAGCAAACAAATTATTAATCATTTTAGAAGCATCATAACCAAAGACAATCACAATTTTATCACAAATTTTTTCAAGCTTTGAAATTATCTCTGCAATGAAAGTTTTGTCATTGAATTTGATGAATGCTTTTGGTTCACCAATCCTTCCAGATTTACCTGCTGATAAAATCAATCCAGTAACTTTAAATTTCATTTGTGAGTTCTTTCAACCATTCATCGTATTTTTTGATTGGTGGTGCTTCGTTCCAAAATTTGAGTGAGCGAGTATCTTTCAATCCATTTCCAGTAAACATTAATAAAGTTGTTTCATCCTTGCTAATTAATCCGATTCTCAAAGCGTCTTTGAAAGCTGCAAAAGTTGATGCAGAAGATGGTTCGACAAATATTCCAAACCTTTGAATTACTTCTTTCTGAGCAACTAAAATTTCTTCATCTGTCACTTCAATTGGAAAGCCATTTGATTTGGAAATTGCTTCGTTTGCCATGAAAAGATTTCTTGGTGCTGATGCACAAATACTATCTGCGATTGTCTCAGCATTTTGAAATTCAAATTTTTTTGTATTGAAATATCTTACCACTGCATTACTACCTGAAGATTGAACTGCAATTAATTTTGGTAATTTTTCAATCAATCCTATCTGAAGTAATTCCCAAAATCCTTTGAACATTCCACCAATAATAACACCATCGCCTACTGGAACAAAAATATTTTCAGGAATTTTTCCATTGAAGGAAATTAAAATATCGTAAGCAGATGATTTTTTGCCTTCAATTGTAAGTGGATTATATGCTGTATTTCTGTTGAACCATTTTTTCATAGATGAAATTTCTAAACATAAATCGAATGCGTCGTCGTAACTTCCATCAACGACATAAATTTTTGCGCCGTAAGATTGAATTTGAATTCGTTTTGCTTCGGGAATTGTCTTAGGAACAAATATGTTTGAAGTCAAACCAAACCTTGCACAAATTCCTGCAATAGAAGAGCCAGCATTTCCTGTTGATGCAGCAGAAATATTTTTTATTCCAAGTTGAATTGCTTTTAATGCAACGAGAATGCTTGCTCTATCTTTATATGAAAAAGTGGGATTTCGAGTATCGTCAAATGCAAAAAGTTTTGCTCCATTAAAATCAAGTTCAATGACAGGAGTTGAATTTAAACTGACACTTTCAAGTTTTGAATGATTAATTGAAGTGTAGGAATTTTTTGTGAAGTCATATTCAAGTGGAAGTATTTCAGGGAAGCTCCAAATTCGTCCGCAGGTTGAGTTGAATAATTTTTGTGAGAAATTGTTTTTTCGTAGTTGGTCGTAGTCATAAATGATTAACAAAACACCTTTGAGTGGTTGATTTCTTTTTGCTTCTCCACAGATTGGGCAAAGATAGATAAGCTCATTTTCGATTTTTTCGGGAGAGAATTCTTTGTTGCAACTGGAACATCTGTAAATGTAGTGTTTCATGTTTCAAATTATTTTTAGTTTAATTTGTTTCAATTTAATATTTGTAGAATTATTTATTTAAGAGTTGGAGAACTTAAAATTAAACTGAGATTTGATAAAATAATGTAGGGGCGAAGCTTGCCTCGACCAAAGATTCGTAAAGAATTTTTTAACCGCAGAGTTCGCAGAGATAAACGCAGAGAACCGCAGAAAAATTTTAATGAAAATTGTAGGGGCGAAGCTTGCCTCGACCAAAAATTCGTAAAGAATTTTTTAACCGCAGAGATAAACGCAGAGAACCGCAGAAAAATTTTAATGAAAATTGTAGGGGCGAGGCTTGCCTCGACCAAAGTTTCGTAAAGAATTTTTTAACCGCAAAGAACGCAGAGATAATCGCAGAGAACCGCAGAAAAATTTTAATGAAAATTGTAGGGGCGAAGTTTGCCTCGACCAAAGTTTCGTAAAGAATTTTTTAACCACAGAGAACGCAGAGATAAACGCAGAGAACCGCAGAAAAATTTTTAATTAAAATCGTAGGGGCGAGGCTTGCCTCGACCAAAGATTCGTAAAGAATTTTTTAACCGCAAAGAACGCAGAGATAATCGCAGAGAACTACAGAGAAATTTTTAATTAAAATCGTAGGAGCGAAGCTTGCCTCAATCGAGAATGCATCAAAAATTAAAATCAAT
>JAOAHM010000027.1 GCA_026415235.1 Ignavibacteria bacterium
AAAACAAGCAAACCAAAAATTAAAATCAAACCTTGAATTAAATCCGTCCATGCATCCGCAAGTAAACCACCAAAAACAGTATAAGTGATTACAATTAATGCGGAAATAAGAATAGAAACTTCAACCGTAAGATTTGAAGAAGAAGATAATATCAAACCGAAAGCACGAATTTGTGCAGCTGCCCATAGAATTGAAGTGGGTATCATCACAATTGCAATGATTTTTTCTGTTAAAGTGGAATATCTTTCTCTGAAAAAATCGGCAATAGTAGTTAATCTCATTTTATAAAGTGGAATGGCGAAAAAGAATCCAACAATCAAAAGAACCATTCCATAACCAAAAGGATCAGCCGTAACTCCAGCAAGACCAGATTCGTATGCTGCACCTGCAGTTCCAATGCAAGACTCAGCACCAAACCAAGTTGCAAAAATTGAAAATGTCGCAAGAACATATCCCAATTGCCTTCCACCTAAGAGATAATCATCTTCTGATTTGATAAAGCGAGAAATGTAAAAGCCCAATAACAATTGAAGTATGATATAAATAAATATTCCAAATAAAATTATGTTCAATTACTCTGGGAGTCCTCCTGTGATTGATAGTAATTCTGATGCAAATTTATTAAGTGAGTTTGTTTTGTCAAATGAAAAATTTTTTTCAGACAATTAAAAGATTTATTGATGAGATGAAAAGCATTCATGTAATATTCAAACAATCAATTTTTAAATCGCTTTTGTGTGTTTACATTCAGTTCAAGAAAATCAGATGGTTTGATTTGAAAAATTTTTTCATCTGTGATACTTATTCACTCATTAATGGAGATATAAACTCAAAAAAAATTATTCAATTAATTTCATTTCTGTAAACGATAACTTTTTCAGTTAATTTGTTGCAACATATCAATGTCTTTTTTATGTTAATTTTGTAATTATCACTAAGAGGATTTATGATAAATCAGAAATCAATTCGAGAGCTTCAAAACAAGGACGCAATTGATCACTACTTTCTTCTAAGAAAATTTGAGAAGAAACAGAAAAAGGATGGCAGTTATTATGTTTTGATTGAAGTTGCTGATAAAACAGGTTCAATTACAGGTAATTTCTGGGAAGGATTTGAAAATTTTTTAAATGAAGCTTTCGTTGGAGCAATTGTTAAAGTTCGTGGATCAGTAGAATTGTTTAATGAAAAACTACAGTTAAGAATCGATTCAATTTCTTTGACGACAAAAGATGACAAAGTTGAATTGAGCGACTTGATGCCAACTACAATTAGAGATATAGAAGTTATGAGAGAAGAGTTCTGGAGTAGAATTAGAAAAATTCAAAATGAATGGTTGAAGCAACTACTCAAAAAAATTTTCACTAAAGATAGATTTGAAAGATTTGCCTTTGCTCCTGCTGGAAAATCTTTTCATCATAACTATATCGGAGGATTGTTGGAGCATACTCTTGAAGTTGTAAAGATTTGTGATTTGATGTGTGATATTTCGGAAAGTTCAAACTTCCAACCAACCATAAATCGTGATTTGTTGATAACTGGTGCAATGCTTCATGATATTGGTAAAATTGAAGAGTTAACATACGATACAATTTTCGATTACTCTGACAAAGGTAGATTAATTGGTCACATTGTAATTGCTGCAAATTGGATTTATGGTGCGTGCAATCAAATTCCACATTTTCCTGAGGAACTTCAAAATCTTATTCTACATCTTGTGTTGAGTCATCAAGGCAAATTAGAAAATGCATCACCTGTTGAACCAAAAACTCTCGAAGCAATTATTCTATACTATGCTGATGAACTAAGTGCAAAAACAAATGCTTATCGTCAAATCATAAGCGGTGGTGGCGAGATGAATTCAAATTGGACAAAATATCATTACCTGATTCAAAGTTCACTTTTTGTTAGTAAAGAACCAGATTATTACTTAAAAAATCAATCTTCAAAAAATTCTAACAGCAATGATAATGAAGAAACTTCGGGAGGAACACTCTTTGACTGAATTAATCAAAAAAGTAGTTGAAAAATTAATTGAAGCAAAATCGGTTGTAGTTTTCACTGGTGCAGGTGTTTCAGCTGAAAGTGGTGTACCAACATTTCGAGATAAAGATGGATTGTGGCAGAAACTGAAACCAGAAGAACTCGCAAATTTCAATGCATTTCTGAGAAATCCTGATTTAGTTACTGAATGGTATTCTCACAGAAGAAAAATCATGCACGAAGTCAAACCAAACGCTGGTCACTATGCAATTGCCGAAATGGAAAAATATTTTGAACGATTTACTGTTGTAACTCAAAACATTGATAATTTGCATCGAAGAGCTGGTTCAAAAAATATTTTTGAACTTCATGGAAATATTGAAAGAAATTATTGCATTAAGTGTAAAAAATTTTATGACCTTGGCGATACATATCCAGATAAAGCAATTTATTGTGAATGTGGTGGATTGATAAGACCAGATGTAGTTTGGTTTGGTGAATTTTTACCTGAAGATGAATACGATGGTGCAGTAAAAGCTGCAAAGAGTTGTGATGTGTGTTTTTCAGTCGGAACTTCAGCAGTTGTATTTCCTGCAGCGTACATTCCAATTTACGCAAAACAAAGTGGTGCTTTTTTGGTTGAAATAAATCCCAATCCTACTGACTTATCTCGAATGGCTGATGTAGTTCTTCAAGGTAAATCAGGTGAAATTTTACCGTTGATACTGAGTGAGTTCAAAAAACAAAAAGGTTTATTGTAAAAAAATTAATGATTGAATTAAGAAGTTCGAGAAAATTCTAAAATTTGATTGAAAATACTTAAGATTATAGTTAATTTAATTGAGACAATTCGAGGAATAAAATATTATGAGAAAATTTCTTTCCACTGCAGCCTTCTCAATGATTTTGTTTGTAACTTCTTCACTATACTCGCAGCAATTTCCTTCAGGTTACGAGATCTTTGAGAGAGCAAAAAATGCTGTTGCTATAATCAATGTATATGATGAAAATAGAAATTTACTTCGAATAGGTTCGGGCTTTACTTATACTCCAGATGGTCAAATAGTAACTACATATAATTTGATTAGTGGAGGTACCTATGTAAAAATTAAAGTGAATGATAAGGAGTATGTTCCACTTGCAATTTATAAGATTGATCGGCGTCGTGATGTGGTTGTCTATAAAATTGATGGAAATAATTTGCCTTTTTTGGGAATTGCAAATTCTGATAATGTAAAGATTGGTGATAGAGTTTTTACAATTGGTAATCCAAGAGGATTTGAACGATCTTTTAGTGAAGGTATAATAAGTGCAAAGAGGGATTTTGGTGCAGGTAAAGTTTATTTTCAATTCACAGGACAAGCAACTGAAGGAATGGAAGGAAGTCCACTGCTTGATGAAAATGGTAATGTAATTGGAATTATTTCTTCTCGTTCTTACATGGAAAAAGATTTAAATTTTGCTATTCAAATAAACAGTGTAAAAGAAATTCTTGAGTCAAGTGAAGTGAAAAATTATTCAGTTCCTAATTTTTTTGTTTACGAGAAACCGTTAACAAATTTCAATCTTGGTCTTTCTTACGAAAGTATGGGAGACCATAAAACAGCCATTTGGTATTATTTAAAATCGTTGAAAGATGAAGTTACACCAGAAACATATCGCAGGCTTGCTTACTGTCACGAGCAACTCGGAAATTTCCGTATTGCTGAAAGTTATTACAAAAAAGCAAAAGAGTTAGAAGA
>JAOAHM010000049.1 GCA_026415235.1 Ignavibacteria bacterium
GCCACCACCTAATCCAGCTCCACGCTGACGACCAACTGCATCAATTTCATCAATAAATATTATGCAAGGTGCATACTTCTTGCCTTGTTCAAATAAATCACGAACACGACTTGCTCCAACACCAACAAACATTTCAACAAACTCTGCTCCTGAAATAGATAAGAATGGCACACCAGCTTCACCTGCAACTGCCCTTGCAAGTAATGTCTTGCCTGTTCCAGGAGGACCAAGGAGTAAAACTCCTCTTGGAATTCTTGCACCAAGTCTTTGGAATTTTGATGGTTCTTTCAAAAATTCAATAATTTCTTGTAACTCTTGTTTTGCTTCGTCACATCCAGCAACATCTTTGAATGTAACTTTTGGAAGATTCTCAGTAAAAATTCTTACTCGACTTTTACCAAAATTGAAAATTCCTTTTGTACCACCAGCACCACCTTGCATTCTTCGCATAAAGAAAATCCATAATCCAAAAATTATCAACCATGGAAGGAGTGTCATTAATGCTGTCCACCAAGCAGAATCTTTTTCTTCAAAAGTGAACTTTACTCCTTTTTCGTTCCATACTTTAATATTTTCTGGTGAACCGGCTTCTGGTAAAAAGACAACGAATTTTTTTGTTCTGATTGTTTTTCCAGGTGCAACTTGAAGTTGTTCTTCGGATTTTAGTTTTCCATGAAAGTAGTAATTATTGATTTCAGACTTTTTAATGACAGCGCTCTCAATTTTTCCTTCATCTAAAAGTCTTTGATATTCATTGAAGGTAATTTCGACTTCAGCCATATCACCAGCACGAAACATTTGCATGACGATGAGAGCAGCTACAATAACAGCACCCCATCCAAAAACTAAACGCAAAATTTTTGACCATTCAAAGTTTTCTTCAGGCTTATTCTTTTTATTTCGATTTTCGTTATTCTGATTTCTGTCTTCCATAATTTCTCCAATTAGGTACTTTTTAATGCGTAAATGGATCTCAAATTACGATACTTTTGACTATGGTCTAAGCCATAACCAATTACAAATATGTTTGGAATTTGAAATCCAACATAATCAAGTTTAATATCATATTTAGTTGCTTCGGGTTTATGAAGCAGTGTAACTACCTTAATACTCTTTGGATTTTGTGATTTAAGTAACCCTTTCATATAAACTATTGATAAACCAGTATCAACTATATCTTCAACAATTACTACATCTCTATCTTTTATATCAGCATTTAACTCTTTAATCAATTTCACATTTCCGCTTGAGATTTTTGCGTCACCATAACTCGAAAGTTTCAGAAAATCTACTTCGCAATTGATTGAAATGTTTCTTATTAAATCTGCAAAGAATATCACTGAACCATTTAAAACTCCAATGAAAATTGGAATAGAGCCTTGGTAGTCATTCGAAATTTGTTCACCAAGTTCTACAACTCTTTTTTGAATTTCCGCTTCATCAATTAGTATTTCAAACTTTTCGCCATTGACGGTTATTTCTCTTGTATTATAACTCGAAATCATAATTAATTCTCGCTTTAATTACTTTTTTGGTCTCTTTGGTAACTTTATATTTTTCTGATAGCCTTACTCCAACAAGCCAGATGATTTCCGGACCATCGCAAAGAACAAGAATTTGTTTCTTGAAAATCGAAGGAATTTTTGCATCAGTTAATATGTCACTAACTTTCTTTGAATATTTCATTCCGAGTGGAATGAACTTATCACCAGGTTTCCAAGTTCTTAAAATTAATTTATGTTGAATCTTGTCCGCATCAAAAAACTCAACCATTGGATTGTCAGAAATCTTTGCTTCTTTTACTGGTGCAATGCTCAATTTAAATTCGAAATAACTTCCATAATATTTTTGAAGTTTAGTGTCATAATTGACCGTAATATTAATTTCTTCGAATTCAGGTTCGGGAAGAATTAAAATTGTAGAGCTTTCTCTTACTGCATAAATTTTATCATTAATTTGTAAAGTTGAACCTTTGTCTTGTTTGATAAGATTTGTCAATTCTTTTGTCTTTTCAAAACTTAATTGAATACCAAATTGTGTTTCCACTTTCTTCCGAATTAAATCCATCATCAAATAATTTTTGTAATCAACATTTTCTTCAATTTTAATTCTCAAAACCTTTTCGGTTTTTTTCGAAACAAATAATCTTTCAAATTTAGTTTCTTCGGCTTGAATGTATTTTTCGAGAAGTGAGAGAAGTTGAGCAGTAATAGAAAGAGTTTCAAACAAATTTGGATTTAATTCTTGCAAAAGGGGAATGATTTTCTTTCGAATGAAATTTCTTGTAAAATCTTCATTTGAATTTGTCGAGTCAGTGCGGAAAGGAATTTTTTCTGCATTTAAAAAATCAAGAATTTCTTCTTTAGTTATTCCTAACAATGGTCGGATTATATTATCCCGTTTAACTGGTATCCCTCTTAAACCTGATACACCGCTACCTCGAATGAAATTAAAAATCATTGTTTCAGCATTATCGTTAAGCGTGTGACCTGTTGCAATTTTGTTCGCTTTAAATTTTTGTGCTGCTAATTCGAAAAATTTGTATCGTTCTGTTCTTGCCACTTCTTCGATATTTCTTTTTGTCTCCTTGGAAATTCTGGCAATGTCTTTACTTTCGATAAGACATTCGATTTTATTTTCTTTGCAAAAATTTCGAACAAATTCTTCATCAGCATCTGATTCTGAACTTCTTAATTGATGGTTTAAGTGCGCTGCGTAAATTTTGAGATTAAAAATTTTTTGAATGGTGAGTAATAAAGTAATTAAAAAAGTTGAATCTGGTCCTCCACTAAAACCGACTAAAATCGAGTCTCCATTTTTTAAGAGCTCGTTTTCTCTTATGAACTTAAGGGATTTCTGAATAGCCGATGAATTAATTCGCTTTTTCATTTTTAACTTGTCATATAATCATAAATATGTTTTGAAATTTTTCCTATTGCGATTTTCCCGTTTTCAGAATTGATAAGATTTTTTGACAAGATTACGAGAACATATTTTCTACCATCAGGAAGGAAAACAATTCCACTATCGTGTTCAACACCTGTGATGCTTCCAGTTTTATGTGCAACTTGAATGTTATCTGGAAGAAATCTTGGAATTTTTTCTCTGAATTTTTGATTTGATAAAATTTTAATCATTTCGTCGCAACTTTTTTCAGAAATAATTCTTTTAGTTGCGATTAATTCATAGAGCATGAGTAAATCAATGGCAGTTACAGTGTTGTTCAAGTTAAGCTGAAAAGCTTTTGTGTCTTCAACTCCACGAAGAACTTTAATTCCATTCAACCCAAAATTTTTCATCGTATTTGTTACATTTTCAGCACCAACGAGTTCAATCAATAAGTTAGTTGCCAGATTACTACTCACAGTAATCATATCAAAGACTAAATCATAAATTTTTCTTTTACTGCCAATTAGAGAATAAATTTTATCGTCACCATCGTCTTTAACATCAAGCGAAAATGTGGAACCATCAACAATACTTTTAAATTCATTTTTTACGACCAAAGAATCATCTAAAGAAAATTTTCCTTCTTCAGCTTGACGAAATACTTCTACCATAACAGAAGTTTTCATCGTACTTGCTGCGTGAAAAACCTCGCTACTATTTATCATCAATTGGTTATCTGGATTTCCAACTTCACGAAATGCAAGGGCAAATATGCCAGATACAGCAGCAATTTCATTTTCAATATTTTTCTTTAGTAGTTCAAGCTTCGAATTATTGAAGTTTTGTTGCAAATATGCCTCGTTGATAAAAATCAGATTAAGAAAAAAAATGAATGCAATTTTTTTCATAAAAATTATTTGGAAATTTCAAGAATCTCCAACTCAATCTGACCTGCTGGGACAGTTACTTTAATTTTATCACCGACTTTCTTTCCAAGGAGTTGTCTTCCAATAGGACTATTAATTGACATCTTACCGTTTTCAAAATCTGCTTCTTCTGGAGAAACGAGGTGATAAACTTGAATGTTATTTGTTTTAAGGTTTTTTACTTTAACTTTTGTTAATACTCTTACTTCATCTGTAGAAATTGAATTTGTGTCAATAACTTTTGCACGAGCTAACATGCTCTCGAGTTTTGCAATACGAAGTTCAAGTAATCCTTGCTCTTCTTTTGCTGCATCGTATTCAGCATTTTCAGATAAATCGCCGTGTGCTCGTGCTTCTGCAATTTTTTGGGCGATTTCTTTTCTGCCTCGAATTTTTAAGTCATTTAATTCTCTTTCTATTTCAAGTAATCTTTCTCTTGTCATATAGATAAAGTCGCTCATAGCAAAGCCTCTTTTAATTATTGTTACTTTTTTTAAGATATGGTTATAAAAAAATTAGCCACTTCCGAGGGGAAATGGCTAATTCGCAATACAAACTTACTGAAAGAGCTTTTTTTGTGCAAATAATTATTAAAATTCTAAATCATTGTAGAAAATTCTTATTGAATATTTTTTAAGATTTAAGCTTTTCAAATTTGAAATATGAAGAAATAACAAATGTATTTTTAGAAAAAAATTAAGAATAATTTCAAGTTGTTATTTGAATTTGGTCATTATGGAAGCAAAAAGTTAATAAAAATGTGTTTCACTATTGAGGAATTGAACAACTATAAACAAGGAATTTGATTTATGAAACACAGAAGCCACATTGAGGGGGATTTTGGGCTTTAGGGGTATTTCGAGGTGGGTGTGGCTTCTGTGTTAAAAAACATTGTTAATTATTTCAAATCTGTTAAAGCAGCTACACCAGGTAAAACTTTACCTTCTAAAAATTCAAGTGATGCACCACCACCAGTAGAAACATGTGAAACTTTATCTTCCAATCCAGCTTTCGAAATTGCAGCAGCACTATCACCACCACCAACTATTGTTACAACACCTTTTTCAGTGGCTTCGGCTAAAGCTTTTGCAATTTCAAAAGTACCTTTTGCGAAATTATCGAATTCAAATACACCCATTGGACCATTCCAAACTACTGTCTTAGATTTTTCAATGAATGATTTAAATATCTCAACAGTTTTTGGTCCAATATCAAGACCTTGCCAATCTGGTTTTATTGAATTGATATCTACGATTTCTGTTTTGGCATCATTTGAAAAATTATCAGCTATTACTACATCTACAGGTAAAACTAAATTCACATTTTGGGATTTTGCTTTTTCTAAAATTTCTTTTGCCATCTCAATTCGATCTTCTTCAAGTAGAGATTTTCCAATTTCCAAACCCATAGCTTTGAAAAATGTAAATGCCATTCCACCGCCAATCAAAAGATTATCAACTTTAGAAATTAAATTTTGGATTACATCAATTTTACCTGAAATTTTTGCGCCACCTAAAATCGCTGTGTATGGTCTTTCAGGATTTCCAACTGCTTTTGAAAGATACTCGAGTTCTTTTTGCATCAAATAACCAGCAGCATTCTGAGCAAAATATTTTGTTACACCTTCAGTTGATGCGTGTGCTCTATGAGCACTTCCAAAAGCATCGTTAACATAAAGGTCACCAAGCTCAGCTAATTTCTTTGCAAATTCTGGGTCATTCTTTTCTTCTTCTTCATGAAATCTTAAATTCTCTAACAACAATACATCACCATCTTGAAGTGAGTCGGCAAGTTTCTTTACTTCATCACCAACACAATCAGGTGCAAACTTAACTTCTTTATTGAGTAATTGACTTAATCTATCGGCAACTGGTTTTAATGAATATTTTGGATTTGGTTTTCCTTTTGGTCTTCCAAGGTGAGACATTAAAATTAGTCTACCACCTTCATTAATCACCTTTAAGATTGATGGCAGAGATGCTCTAATTCTTGTATCGTCTGTAATATTAAGATTTTCATCTAATGGTACATTGAAATCAACTCGCATTAAAACTTTTTTGCCTTTAAGCTGTAAATGATCAATTGTTAATTTGTTCATTGTTTAATTCCTGTTTTATTTCTACAAATTTAAGAAAAATTTTTTATATGAGTTTTTGAATTGTTTTTAGATTAGCAACTAATTTTGATAACATTATTAAATTTTTTGTGCTTAAGTTTTGTTTATTCATTGAAAATTTTTTTTGAAAGATTAAACGAAAACTTTTGATTTGGAAATATTACTATTGATGTGGTCAATATAAATTATTTATCAAGTTAATTTTAAGAATTCAGTATTTTTACAAAGTTTTTTAAATCGTTTAGCAATTAATGACAAATTAAATTTCATAAGGAAAAATAAATGAACGAAGTGAAAAAGTATCTTTTGCTTTTTATAGGATTAATTTTTGTTACGATTGGAATGATTGGAATTTTTGTCCCTGGTCTTCCAACAACAATTTTTATGATTTTGGCTGCTTATTGCTTTCTTAGAAGTTCAGATAAACTTTATAATTGGGTGATTAATAACAAGTTTGTAGGTGATAAAGTAAAACACTTTATTGAGACGAAAACAATACCTTTGCGTGGAAAAATACATTCAATTTCTGCAATGTGGTTGATGGTAATAATTTCAATTTTTCTTTTGAAGGTTAGTTTGGTTGTTAAAGTAATAATTGCAATTGCTGCTATTGTAGGAACATTAGTAATCTTATCTTATCCAACTGCGAAGGATGTTTAATTAAAATTTTAACTTAAACTATAGGTTTATCAATGGTAGAAGAATTTAAAACTTTCTATCAATCTCCAATTGGTGTGATAGAGATTGTAGCTAATCAAAAAGGAATTACCAGAATTGATTTTGTAAATAATAAATCAAAAAGAAAATCTGATGAACCATCGAATGAGATTTTAGATGAGTGTGTTAAGCAACTTGATGAATACTTCAAAGGACAAAGAAAGACATTTAATTTGAATTTGAATTTAATTGGAACAGAATTTCAGAAGAGAGTGTGGCAAGAGTTACTCAAAATTCCATTTGGCAAAACTTTGAGTTACAGAGATGTAGCTAATCGAATTAAAAATCCCAAAGCTGTTCGTGCTGTTGGTCAAGCAATCGGGAAAAATCCAATTTCGATTGTTGTTCCTTGCCATCGTGTAATTGGTAGTGACGGAAGTCTAACTGGTTATGCAAGTGGTTTGAAACGCAAAGAGTGGTTATTAAAGCATGAAGGAATTCTTTGAAATTTAATTCTATTTTTAACCTAAG
Organism: Ignavibacteria bacterium; assembly: GCA_026415235.1. Taxonomy (GTDB): domain Bacteria; phylum Bacteroidota; class Ignavibacteria; order Ch128b; family Ch128b; genus Ch128b. Next base: position 7,120 of record JAOAHM010000049.1, read on the forward strand.
TTTAATTCAATACAAAGTATTTAGTTTTAATTAAAATCTACTATGATTTTTTTTATGAAATGAAAAATTTAGATAAGATTGTCTCACTGCCACGAGCTTTATCAAAACTTGGAATTTGCTCGAGAAGTCAAGCTGAAAAATTAATTTTCGAAGGGCGAGTTAAAGTAAATTCAAAAATCTGCAGAAATCACAAACTAAGAGTAAATCTTTATAAAGATAAAATTGAAGTTGATGGAAAATTAGTTGAACCAAAGCAATTTATTTACATCGCATTGAATAAACCACGAGGACTTGTTACAACAACTAAAGATGAAAAAAATAGAGAGACAGTTTATAAATGTTTTGAAGGTTTTGATTTGCCTTACATATTTCCAGTTGGACGATTGGACAAAGCAAGCGAGGGACTTCTACTTTTCACAAACGATACTGAATGGGCAAATCAAATTCTAAATCCACAAGCTCATATCGAGAAAACTTATCATGTAAAGATAAATCGTAAAATCGAACATGATTTAATTGAAAAAATTTTGTCAGGAATTGAAACGAAAGAAGGTGAAATTTTAAAAGTTAAATCAATCAAAATTCTAAGAGAAGGAACAAAAACTTGTTGGCTTGAGATTGTTTTGGACGAAGGAAAAAATCGTCAGATAAGAAGAATTTTTGAAACACTTGAAATTGAAGTCTTACGACTTGTGCGTGTTGCAGTTGGCAATTTGAAATTGGGCAATTTGAAAAAGGGTGAATTTAAAATTTTATCTGAACAAGAGATTGAAAGTGTTCTCACTTCATATAACAATTTTAGTTCAGATAACTTCAAATAATTCTTAAATAATTTCATGTTTATCCATTTACATACTCATTCGAATTATTCTTTTCTCGCAGGTGCAATCAGAATTGAGGAATTGATTGCAAAAGCTAAAGAATATCAAATGCCAGCTATTGCATTGACTGATACGAATGGAATGTATGGTTTAATTGATTTTGCTAAGCTCGCTATTGAAGAAGGTATCAAACCAATCTTAGGTTCTTACATTGATGACCCAAAAAATTCTAAACATCATGTCGTTTTATTAGCTAAAAATCGTGAAGGTTATTCAGAGTTATGTAAAATTATAACTCAAAGACAGTTGGAAGAAAATTTTTCTTTAGTTCAAACGATGTTAGATTATCTTATCTCTTCAAAGAAAAATCTTTTTATTCTTTCATCATCAATTGAATTACTTAAAGAGCTAAAATCGAAGATTGGTGATTTAAACTTTTCCGATTTATTTGTCGAAATTTTTGCTGTCAAAAAATCCAATTCAAACTATCAGGAAATTAAAAAACAAGCTCGTGAGTTATTTGAATTTTCAAGAGAAAATAAACTTCCTATTGTTGCATCAAACAAAGTTTACTTTTTGAATAAAGAAGATTATTTACTTCACAAAGTTCTTGTTGCAATTAAATACAATACAACTCTTGCTTACATTGATTATGTTTTAGAGCACAAAGAGACTTCATTAGCTAAACATGTAAAGTCAGTTGCGAAGAAAAGAGATGAACTGAAAGAAAAAATTTTACAAACTATTGCAAACGAAGAGCAATACTTTAAGTCACCTGATGAAATCAAAAATTTATGGAAAGCTCTTCCTGAAGCAATCGAGAACACAATAAAAATTGCTGAGCAATGTAGTGTTGATTTAGAATTTGGAAAATATAAACATCCAAAATTTCCGTTACCGAAGGGTGAGACTGCTTTCTCGTATTTGTGGAAAATTGCATTTCGTGGACTTGAAGAAAAATACAAGCCCATTACTCAGAAAGCAATTGACCGTTTGCAGGAAGAGTTAAGAGTGATTGAGCAACTCGGTTTCGCTGATTACTTTTTAATTGTGTGGGATATTGTGCAACAAGCAAAGCGAATGAATATGATGATGCTTGGAAGAGGTTCTGCTGCGAATAGTATTGTAGCATATTGCCTTGGTATAACGCAAATTGATCCACTCGAACACAATCTCTTCTTCGAAAGATTTTTGAATTTGGGTCGAGCATCTCCACCTGATATTGATTTAGATTTTTCTTGGAAAGAAAGGGATGCGATTGTGAAATATGTTTTCGATAAATATGGTGAAGATCGAGTTGCAATGATTTCTACAACTGTAACTTTTCGTGCTCGTTCTGCTTTTAGAGAAGTTGCAAAAGTTTTTGGTTTGAGCAATTCTGAGATTAACGAATATGCTCAATATATTCCTTGGACAAGCGCAGCAAATCTTCCTGTTTTATCGGAAAAATTTCCCGAAGCAAAAAATTTGAAGTTCGATAGAGAGCCACTTAAAACAATTATCAACATTGCTCAACGACTTGCAGGATTTCCACATCATTTGAGTATTCATCCTGGTGGAATTGTAATCTCACCTGAACCAATTACAAATTTTACTGCTCTTGAGTTTGCTGAAAACAAAGGACTTGGTTTGATTATCACTCAACCAGATATGTATCCCATTGAAGACTTAGGTTTGGTCAAAATTGATTTGCTCTCCCAACGCTCACTTGCTGTTGTTAAAGATACGATGAGAAAATTAAATGAGTGAGCTCAGCTTAACTTTTTCTGATTTGATGTAATTCAAATCTTAATCATATCAAAAATTCTTTGAAAAATTTCACAGAAAATTTCTATTTCAAATTTGAAAAAACATAATCAAAAAATTTTGAGATGATTAGAGAAGAAACAAACCATCACATTGATAAGGCATTGTTTATAATTTCAAATCATGAAATTAAGTGTTCAATAAATTTTTAATAATCTCTCATCACAGCTTTAATACCACTTCGGAACGAGAAATAAAAAGTAATCATTCCAATTACAAACAAAAGTGAACTTGTTGCAACAAACTCTTTTTGAATTAATTTTCCAACCAAAGTTCCACTGAAAACTGCATTCACTGGATTAAACAAAATTATGACAAGAAAAACCAAATAAATCATATTAAACAAAAATGCAATTGTTGCACCTTGAGACGAAGCAATTTTCACGGGATTTTTTTCGTTGAAAGTTGCGAAGTAACTACCAAACAAAAAGTTTAATGATGATAGAGTAAGAGTAACGCTGAAAATATTTAGTGATGAAAAGAATTTCAGTATTGGTGGAATTGATGCGGATGAATGAGAGAATAAATTCAAAATTTCTGCTACAACCAAAGTAAATAAAAAGTATGGGATAAATTTAATTTTTAAGAATTTTTCGAAATCAATTGGTGCAGATTTTATTTTCCAAAAGGAAAATGCTTCGATGCTGATGAGTGGGTAAACAAATCTTAATGTTATTGACGAAATTAAAAACGAATTGAAAATAAAAACGGAAAGGTAGGTTACTGTTTTCAGAAAGGGAAGAGTTGTAATCAAATCAACTCGAGCAATGCTTAAGACAAAAATTAAAATGAGAAATGTTATAACTCCCAAATGTATCCATTGAGATGGCTCACGGAAAAATTGATGAAATTCTTTTTTGAGTAAAACTTCAATTTGTCCTTTAAAGATTGAATTTTTTCTAAAATCAAAAATCTTTTCAGATGAAGGAAAAACTTTTTTGTAAGTCTTTCGAATTTCTTTGTTTGATTTCAAGTCGAGTGAAATTGAAAAAGTTTTGTAAAAAAGTTTGCTTCCAATCAAAACGGATAAAATTAAAAGAGCAAGGAAAATTAGATTAATCAATAAACCAAATTGAAATGAAATTGAATAATCTGATTTTGTGAAATAAAACAGTGCTTCTGCGAACCAATGGTTGGGTAGAAAGATTAAGTACGATGGGTCTAAAAAACTAAAATTGAAATCGAGATGCGGATAATACTTCATCACTTCGTTAACAAGATTTTTAGGATTGACTGAACGGAAAAATCCAATCAATGATGAAACATAAAAAATAACTACACCAGCAATTGTCCATCTCAATCCAATCTTTCCTGCAAGTTGAATAAGTAAAATCAAAAATAAAACGCCAACAATTGCTGCAAGAAATACAAATGGAATGAAAAGAAATAAAATCGCAAAAGGAAAATAAAACCATTCAAGCTTGAAATAGATACCATATCCGATTAAAACAGATGAGCCAATTAGCAGAAATGTGGGAGAACTGTAAAAAATACTTTCAATCATTCGAAGTATGAAAAGTTTATCAAACTCAATCGGTCGTGTGATTAAATGATAAACTTCTTCATTTCGAAAGATGATTGAATAAGCTACAACAATATTTCCCGCACTAATCGAAAGAAAAAAAACAAAAAGAAAAATCGAAATGAAACGATGCAGTAGAAATGTTCCAATTTTAATTTCATCGAGCACAAAATGAAGAACATTGTAAGTGAAAATATATGCACCAATTCCAAAAGCAATAAAAATTATACTTGCAAGAAATGAACGAAACAAATTCTTCTTGTTGAAAACAATGTTTTTATTGTAATTGATAAAAACCTGAAGTTTATATCTGAGAATTTGAATTATCTGTTTCATATTTAATCAAGTTGGGTAGATCAAATCACGAGTTGATTAAATTTCATTTTCTCTTTTTTCTTCTTTAATTAACTCAATGAATAAACTTTCAAGTTTACCATCGTGACTATCTTTCAATTCTTTGATTAGCTGAACATCACTTTCAAAAATGATTTTACCATTTTTAATGATTGCAATTCTATCACAAAGTTCTTCAGCAATTGAAAGCAAGTGAGTAGACATAAAAATTGTTGCACCTTCTTCAGCTTTTTGTCGCAATATTTTTTTCACAACCGATGCACTTAGCGGATCAAGTCCAACAATTGGTTCATCTATAACTATCACTTTTGGTTTATGAAGCAATGCTGATGCAATTGCAATTCTTTGACGCATACCACGAGAAAATTCTTCTGTTAATTTGTAAATCCAATCATCAAGTTCAAGCAACTCAATCATTTGATTAATTCTTTCGGTCAAAGTTTTTTTATCGAGATTATATAATCCACCACTGAAGTATAGATATTCAATTCCTGTTAGTTTATCGTAAAGGAAAGGTTCGTCAGGCACATATCCAATTCTAAGTTTTGCCTGAACAGGCGCTTGTTGAATATCAAAACCATCAACAAAAATTTTACCTGAAGTTGGAGTATAAAGTCCAGTTATCATTTTTATTGTTGTGGTTTTACCAGCACCGTTTGGACCAAGAAATCCGAAGAACTCTCCAGATTTTATTTCCAAATTGATATTATCAACAGCGGTGAAGTCACCAAACTTTTTAGTTAAGTTTTGGAGTTTAATCATAAATCAACTTGATTTTTATTGATAATAATGATTTGAAAAAGGACTTTCAATTACATTGAGAAGATTATTTTTCATAACTTTTATAAGGAGAATAATATGAATGAGATAAGGATGAACGAAAACTCGACAAAAATTTTTCAAATCTTTCCAGCTTTAACAAAGGTTGAAGATTTTGACATATACGATTTTCAAAAAATCTTCAACGACGAAGAAACTAAACGAATAATCCGTGAAGGACAAACCATTGGGTGTTTTTATATCGAATCACCTGGAATGCGCTCGCTTCTAAAAAAAATGAAATCCGATTCATTTGAAATGTTAACTGCCATTAGTTCCGTAATTCGACCTGGTGTTGCCGAAAGTGGAATGATGGCAGAATTTATCGCTCGTCATCACGATCCATCAAAAAGAAAATATCTTGTGCCCGAACTGGAACCACTTCTCAGAGAAACTTATGGCGTGATGATTTACCAAGAAGATGTAATTAAAGTTGCTCATTATGTGGCAGGTCTTTCGCTCGAAGAAGCTGATTTACTCCGACGAGCAATGAGTGGTAAAATGCGTTCTTACGAAGCTATGAGAAAAATCAAAGACAAGTTTTTTGAACATTGTTTGAAAAAATATTCTGAAGAAGTAACAGCAGAACTTTGGCGTCAAATTGAATCTTTTGCAGGTTATGCATTTTGTAAAGCTCATAGTGCTTCTTTCGCTTTGCTTTCATTTCAAAATGCATATCTCAAAGCGCATTATCCTGCTGAGTTCATGTCATCAATATTGACAAATCAAGGTGGATATTATTCTGCTGCAGTTTATATTCAAGAAGCAAAAAGGTTGGGACTTAAAATTCTTCTCCCTGATGTGAACGAAAGTGAAATTGAATATACTGGAAAAAATAATTGGATAAGAATTGGATTGATGGCAATTAAAAATCTTTCTCACAATACTGTGGAAAAAATTATTAGTGAAAGAAATCAAAACGGACCTTATCAATCCCTTCGAGATTTTTTAAGACGAACTGGAATTGGTTATGCTGAAGCAAAAATTTTAATTCAATGTGGTGCTTTGGATACAATTGGTATTTCGACACTTGAAAAAATGTTGGTCTACACAAGAAAAGAAAATTCATTTCAAACAAAATTAACTTTTTTGAAAGGTGATATTTCGTATTTAAATGAAAATTCAATTGAACTTTTTGTTCGACCTTTCTTGATGCGTTTACTTGATTTGGAACTACATCATCGAAAATTTTCTGAAACCCATTCCTTCCACTTTTTTGAAGATAGTGAGAATTACTTTAAAGAATTAACAAAATTGATTTCGTTGAATACGATTAGAAAATATTCTATTGCCCATGTTTGTAAGATTGAGTACGAAACTTTTGGTTATATGGTTAGTCGTCATCCACTTGAGTTTTATTTACCAATGTTGAAAGACAAATCAATTATTCCATCTAAAGATTTGCCAAATCACAAAGGTGAAAAGGTTAAAGCTCTTGGTTGGTTGATGACTTCGAAAAGAATTCGAACACGCAAAGGTGATATAATGAAATTTTTATCACTCGAAGATTTGACAGGTACATTTGAAGCTGTAATCTTTCCAAAAGAATACGAGAAATATGCACCACTTACTCTTTCCATGGGACCATACTTGATTGAAGGTCTTGTTGATAAAGACTTAGGTGATACAATTACAGTTAAGAAACTAAATGTCTTATCTACTCGAATTGCAATGAGAACTGAACAAATTGACGATGTAGAAAACATCTTCCGCAATACAGAAACAACTCTTGCAGAGGAATTTAAATTGATTGAAGAAATTGCTGATGACTTAGTTTATAAACAAATCGTAAACTTTTGAATCATTCCACACAAAAATTATGCTTTGAATTTTTAATTACTCAAGATGTGTGATTAAAACACTTCGAGAATTTGAGTAAATATTTTTTGTAAAGGAAATCATTCGAAATTTATGAATGATTATTTATTAACTTCATTCGAACAAAATTTTTGATAACTCATCGGGCAGTTGAATTTGTGGATTAATCTGCAATGCTTTGTTAACTAATTCTTTTGCTTCGTTTTTCTTTTCAAATTTCAATTCGTAAAGCCCACGATTAATGTGAGTTGTTACAATCAAATTTTTCAATGTTTCGGTGTAGTAGCTTTTATCTTCTCGAAATTTAATTTCGTAATCTTTTAGCTTTAATGGTTGATAATTTGTATCTCGAACAACTTTGAACAAAAACAAATCGGGAACAAGTTGAAGCGAATCGGGAATCACAAGCCAACCATTTTGAACTTCATTTTGCACCATCTCAGGTGTGAGATAAATTGTGTGGTCATTGATGTTATTAACAATAAAACTTAAAACGATTTCACGATAGTATTTTTCGAGCAGTTGAGCATTATAATTTTCATTTCTCTCAAACTTTGCAAGTTCAGGTAAAAATGCTTGAATCAGATTTGCTGACCTTTTGTAAATCTCAGGATAGTTTGTTTTGATTTGATTGAAATACCAACTTCTTCGAACCAATTCTTTATCAATTACTGCAACATCTTTTCTTTCTTGCTCAACAAATTGAAGATAATACGAAGGCGAAACAAAAAAATCCCACAAGTAAGAAATCACAATTGAATTTTTCTCAGTCGAATTTAAAACTGCTTTTGTGTATTGCTGATATTGAATATTATCGCTTTGGTTTGTTTTTTCGAAATTGATAAACAAAGTGAGTAGGGGAATAATCAATAGAAAATATTTTGATTGAATTGAATTCTTAAAAAACTTTTCGTAAGCAAAATAAAAACCAAATGTCATAATCAATCCAGCCGAAATGAAGGCAAGTAAAAAGTAAGCATCAATATCGTTAATGTCGTAGTTGATTGAATAGAGAACAGTTGTGAGAAAAAGTATCAAAAGGAAAAATAAAATTTTCTTGTTCAGTTTTATGAGTTGATAAATTCCAAGGGCAATGATAATCAAACCAAGATAAGCAAACTCAATTGGAAAGATAGAGACAAAATATTTGAATTGTTTCGATGCCGATTCAGTTGAAGAAAAAATCCAACTTTGATATTGCCAACCCATTATGTGTCGCTTGAACCTTTCCCAGTCAATTGGATTTCCCCAATTGATTGACGGATTGTGTGATGCTGAAATTGGTAAGTAAAGATACAAACTCAACGCAATAAAAAACGGAATTAACATTAAAAGAATTTGCTTCCACGAATTTTTATTGAAACCAAATTTGGTAAAGTAGAAATAAGCAAAAGCAGGAAGAACTAAAATACTTGTCATGTGATTTGTAAAGGAAAGTCCAAGTACAAAAGCAAAAATTAACCAATGCTTCAAATTGTTTTTTTCAAGGGAATACTTTTCGTTTTTTTCTGAGTAATATGCTTTCAAGAAAAGAAATATTGAAGCAGTAATTAAAAGCAAGTGAAGTGAATAAACTTCAACTGAAGTGGATTGAAGCCAAAAAGTTCTTGTGAAAGCAACTGTTAACGCTGAAACTAAAGCTAAAAAAGATATCAGTTGATTGTCGGTTTGGGTTTCTTGAGTTTTTCTTTTTTGTTTTTTCTCAATTGGTTTTTCAATTAAAGAATTTTTGAGAAGGATTTGATTAATCTTGAAGACAAAGTAAAACGCACCGACTGTGTAAAATGATGAAAGTAAATTCAATGCATAAATCTTAGATGTAAAGAAAAATATTTTTGTGAATAGATAACCTAAAAGTGTAAAAAGTGGATAACCAGTTGGATGAGCAATTCCAAGTGTTGATGCAACAGCTGCAAGTTCACCTGAATCAATTTGAACAACTCCAGGTGCAAGTGTTATTTGATAAACAATCAAAACAAACAAAGTTGAAATTGGCACTAAAAATTTTTCAATTGATTTCATCCAAAAATCTCCGGACTTATTTGCTTAAGTATTTTGGAATTTTCTTCTAATGTTTGACTTAAATATTCAAACAAGTTTTTTGACTTTGCGATTTTAAGATTTCTTTCAAAATATTTTGAATTGAAATTCTTTGTCAGCACAATGGATTTTTTGCCTGTGATTAACTGGTAAATTAAAATTGACTTGAAAAGTGTTTCGTAGTTCGATTTAAGTTTCTTCAAATGTTGAGATAAAATTTTATCTGATTTGCTTAATTGTTCGATTGTTGCTTTAAAATTTTTGCCAATGAATTTCTCATTAAAGCTATTTATTAAAATTTTGTATTGAAGGAGAAATTGCAAATCCATCAAAGCACCGCTTGAGTTTTTTAG
>JAOAHM010000053.1 GCA_026415235.1 Ignavibacteria bacterium
TTCTCTTCTCAAAAAAATATTCCGAAGCAATTCCATTGATTTTGCCAATGGTGATTGCAAATTTTTTCATGGGTGCGTTTCAACCATATAATTTTTTCTTGACTGCGAAAGGTAAAGGAAATTACATTTTACGAATTGCAACTTCCTTTTCTATCTACACAATTCTATTGAACATACTTCTAATTCCACAATACAAGGCAATGGGTGCTGCTATTGCAACATTAATTTCAATACTACTTAACTTTTTATCATATCACTACTATTACATAAAAACAATCAAGGAGTGAAGATGCAAAAGGATAAACAGAATTTAGTAATCGAAAAATTTACTAAGCACCTTAATCCAGAAGATGTTTTTGATGTTCGTGATGATTGGAATTACATGTTTCAATCTAAATTTAAAGTTGATTACAGGTTAATTTCTAAAATTCCAAATGGATTAAAAGATAAAGTTGTTTTGAATGTGGGGACATTTTTCCCAATTGATGAAATCTATTTTGCATCGAGAGTTAAAGAATTTTACTCAATTGACATTGCACCTGAGATAATTAAAGTCGCAAACGAAATTGCTGATAAAGAAATTCATCCATCTTTCAGAAAGAGAATTAAAATTATGGTTGCAGATGCAACAAACTTACCTTTTGAAGATAATTTCTTTGATGTTTCATTTTCATTTTCCACTCTTGAACACATTCCAGAAAAAGAGAAACGAGATAAAGCTTTCAAGGAATTAATTCGAGTAACAAAACAAAATGGTTATGTAATTATAACTGTTCCGAATAAGTTAAACATCGGCAAGTACATTCGAAGCACTCGAATGCAAAAACTCGGTACAAGTCCTTTTGGTTACGAAGAACATTACTTTCCATGGGAACTGAAAAAAATATTAATTGATAATGGAGTTAAACCAATTTTTTACTGTTCAAGTGCTGGAGATTTATCAGGAGTATTCTTCAAGGCTCACGATTTTGTAACGAAATATTTTGGTCATCGAATGGGTTGGCTGGGAATCAAATTGTAGTTGATAGCAATTCAAATTTCATAAACTAATCTTAAATTTTTTTCATTCATTTTGATTGAATGTTCTTCGTTAATTCTTAAAGACAAAAGATAAAACTCAAATCGGGCTTTTTTGTTTTTTAAATATCTTTGTAGAAAGATGAAAGAATTATCCATGTTCTTCGATACAATTAAGATTATCTACATATATTTTGTAAGAAGATTTTTCTTTGTTCAAAAAGTCAAAATCAATCTTTTCAGAAAAAATCTTAATCTTAACGCAAATTATTTTTTAGACTCAAATAATTTTTTTGATGAAGCTTTCAAATCTCAGTTATTAAATATCCAATCGGAAAATCAAATCTTAGAAGAAGCTGAGCTAATAATTCGAAACAAATTTCAAACACTTGGTTCTGATGTAGTTTATCTTGGTGAGAAAATTAATTGGCATCAAGATTTTAAATCTGGACGGATTTGGTTAAAAGAATTTTACACAAAAATTAATTCAAAACATTCGATTAACAAGAGTGATATCAAAGTACCGTGGGAGTTAAGCAGATTTCATCAAGGACAATTTTTAGCAAAAGCGTTTGTCATCACTGGCGATGAAAAATATGCTAAAAAGTTTTTTGATTTAATTAATGACTGGATTGAGGAAAATCCTTTTTGTTATGGTGTGAATTGGAATTGTGCAATGGAAGTTGCAATTCGTGCAGTAAATTGGATTTTTGCACTTCATATTTTCAAACATTCAAAACATTTCACAACAAATGTTGAAAAGAAAATTTATAATTCTCTTTATCTTCACGGACTTTTCATCAGAAACAATCTTGAATATGGAAGAAGGAGAGGAAATCATTATTTAAGTGATTTGATGGGCTTAATTTGGATTGGTGCATTTTTTAACGAACATTGGTTTGGAAAACGATGGTTTAAATTTGGTGTTCGTCAACTTGAAAAAGAAATGTTCTCACAGGTTTACAGTGATGGAGTTGATTACGAAAAATCAACTTTCTACCAAAGACTTGTAACTGAAATTTTCACACTTTCAACTATAGCAGTAGAAAGAAATCACACAAATTTTTCGGAAGGTTTCAAAGAGCGACTTCACAAAATGTTCAAGTTCATTGCTTCTTATGTATTGAATGATGAAGTACCAAATGTTGGTGATTGTGATGATGGTCGAGTGATAAAATTTAATTTCTTCGAAAAAGTAAGTGAGATGAGGAATTTGCTCTCCATTGGTTCTGTGATTTTTAATGATAATGAACTTAGAACAAAAGCTGAAAAAGTTTTTGTTGACCTTTTGTTTTTGTTCGGAAAAAATGGTGTTGAAAAATTTTCAGAACTTCAAACAATTCAATTAAAACCACAAAATCAAATTTTTAATGAAGGTGGTTTTGCAGTTTTAAGAACAAAAAACTTTTTCATCTTTTTTGATTTCGGTGATATTGGTATGAATGGTTGGGGTGGTCATGGTCACAACGATATATTGAGTTTCGAACTTGCATATATGAACAAACGATTTATTGTTGACTCTGGAACTTATGTCTACACTCCAGAACCAGAGCTACGACAAAAATTCCGTTCCACTTATTCACACAACACAATTGTAGTTGATGGAAAAGAACAAGCTGAGTTCTTAAACTTATTTAGAATTAAAAATGATTTATCAAATACAAAATTCAATTTCATTCAACAGAATAACGAGACATTAATTGAAGGTGAACATTATTGTTATTCATCCTTAAAAAATCCAGTTATAGTAAAACGAAAAATTTTGATTAACGAAACTGAAGAAAAAATAAAAATCGAAGATAATTTTATTGGTAATGGACAAAACAAAATTGAAATCATTTATCATTTTCATCCAGAAGTTGAAGTGCATAAAATCACTAACTCAATTTTGCAGTTGAAAAGAAACGACTTGATTTTAAAACTCGAGTTAACAATGACTGAACATTACATCTATAAACTCGAAGAAAGTTTATATTCTGAAAGTTATGGTAAACTTGAAAAGAATCTTCGTCTTCGAATAGTAATTGAAAAGAGAAACAAATTTCCTGAAGCATTTATCGTATTAATTAAACCAGAGAAACATGAAGTATGAAGATAATCGTAATTGGTCATCCATGTATTGATATCATTCATCAAAACAACTATGAATTTAAATCTTATGGTGGAGTGATTTACAGCTTAATTGGATTCTTAATTGTTGCAAAATCAGATGACGAGCTCATTCCTATTTTCAAACTGGACGAAATACATTTCGAACGATATTTTGAAATAATCAAAAAGTATCCACAAATAAAAAAAGAACTTATTGAGAAAAATCAATCATCATTGAATGTTGTTCATCTTTTCTTTGAAGGTGAGCATTTGAATTTTGAATGCTATCAATCAACTGCTCCTAAAATTGAAGTTGAAAAATATATAAGATTAATTCCTAAAGACACAAATTTTTATGTGAATATGATAAGTGGTTTTGAGCTTGAACTTGATGACTTGAAATTAATTCGGAAAAACTTTTCAGGAAAAATTTATTTTGATTTTCACACGCTTACTCGTGGAATGAACGATGAAGGAAAAAGAGTTTATCGTCCAATTGAAAATTGGAGAGATTGGGTTTCTAATTGTAATCTTATCCAACTCAACGAAATTGAAATGGAAAATTTAACTCCTGAGAAACTAAGCGAAAAAGATTTTGCTCTTGAAGCACTAAAAGTTGGTGCTCAAGTGGTTAATATTACAAAAGGAGAAAAAGGAGCAACATCATATTTCATCGAAAATGATGAATTAAAAGAAATTCATATTGCACCAGAAAAAAATCTAACTTTCAAAAGCAATGTTGGTTGTGGCGATATATTTGGTGCAGTTTTCGCATATAATTATTTTCGCAACGAAAACATTGAAACCTGTCTAAAAGAGGCAGTGAAAATTTCTTCACGAAGAATTGAGATAGAGAAAATCGAAGATATCATAGAAAAATTAAAAGTGTGAAATCATGAGTTTAATTAAGACAAGAATTTTAATCGTAGGTGCAAATGGATTGCTTGGTCAAGCACTGGTAAATTATTATTCAAAACGAAAAGATGTTGAGCTTCATCTTTCATCAATCGAAGATAAGTTTGTTGGAAATAACCAATTCTCATATTCGAAGTTAGATATTACAAAAAGAAACGAAGTCAAAAATTTATTTTTAGATTTCTTTCCTGAATTTGTAATTAACGCAGCTGCATACACAGATGTTGATGGGTGCGAAGTCAATCGTGAGATTGCTTGGAAGATTAATGTAAACGGTGTGAAACATCTTGTTGAAGGTTGTCGAGTTGTTGATGCGCAACTTGTTCATATTTCAACTGATTTTATTTTCGATGGACAAAATGGTCCATATCACGAAGATGATAAACCAAATCCAATCTCATATTACGGTAGAACTAAATTTGCAAGTGAAAACGAGATTAAAATGGGAGGAATTCCATTTTTAATTATTCGGACAAATGTTTTGTATGGAATTCAAAAAGGTGTGAAGAAAGATTTTGTCGAATGGGTTGTGGAAAATTTAAGTAGTGGTAAACAAATCAATGTAGTAACAGATCAATGGAACAATCCAACTTATGTTGATGATTTGGTAAATGGAATTTCACTGGCTATTGATAAAAGAAAAAATGGTATTTATCACATCGGTGGACTTGAGTATTTAAGTCGTTATGATTTTGCTCTTAAAATTGCCGAAGTATTTGGACTTGAAAAAGAATTAATCAATAAAACCACTACAGATAAACTCAATCAAAAAGCTAAACGACCACTTCGCGGTGGTCTTATAATCCTAAAAGCTCAATCTGAACTTGGTTACAAACCACACACACTTGAAGAGAATTTATTGACAATAAAACAAAAATTAGGTAAGTAACCTTTGCATCAAATCTTGAAAAATTTCGAAGGATTTATTTTCGACCTTGATGGGACAATTTATCGCGAAACAAAGTTGATTGATGGGGCTATCGAAGTTTTTGAAGTTTTGAAATCACTCAAGAAAAAATTTGTCTTTGTCTCCAACAGAACTACATCAACCAAATCTGAATATTGTCAAAAATTGAATTCCTTTGGTATTGAATGTGAAGAAAATCAAATTGTTACTTCCGCAGAGGTAACTAAAAACTATTTACTTGAAAATCATTCAAATGATAAAGTTTTTGTAATCGGTGAAGATGTTTTTGTCAATTACTTGAGAGCAAACGGAGTTCAAATGGCAAATCACGAAATTGATATTGTTTTGGTTTCGTTGGATCGCACATTGAATTATCAAAAAATTTTTACTGCACAGACTGCCTTGAGAAAAGGCGCAAAATTTTTTGCTGCCAATACAGACCTCACATGTCCAATCGAAGATACCGAAATCTTAGATGCAGGATACACAATTCTTGCCCTACAAAATTTGACTAAGCGAAAACTTGAAAAAAATTTCGGTAAACCTTCGGAATTAATTTTTCAAGAACTAATGACTAGACTTAACCTTCCAAAGGATAAATGCATTTTAATTGGAGATAGGCTTGAAACCGATATTTTGATGGCTAAACATAACCAAATTAATTCAGCTTTGGTATTAAGTGGTGTAACAAGTAGAGAGTATGTTGAGCATTCAGAGATTAAACCAGATTTTGTTCTTCAATCCATTTATGATTTAGTCAAACAAATGTAAAAGTTCATTTTATCTTGAAATTCTTTTTCCGTATAAAGTATAACTCCATCTTTTTTGGCTTCATCAATAATCAATGAATTTCCTTTTTCCCACTCTTCATCAAAATAAAACAAAATATCAACAGGCTTCATTGTCTTCTTCACCAATTCATGATTTGAACCAAGTACCAATTTTACTAATTGAAAAATGTTTTTCCCTCTAAAATTTCTCGAAACAATTATCAAATCAATGTCACTTTCAAGCTTACTTTGTCCCGTTGCAAATGAACTAAAGAAAACTATTCTTTAAAGACTCAATTTTTTAGGATAGAAGAAATCAATGATTATTTTGACAATGATTTTACAATCAAAACTTTTTCAACCATAAAAAATATCTGGTTAGAAATATATGATTTTCTTCTAAATAAAAATACTTCAAATTTTACTTTACTCAAGATTCAGTGATTAACTTACTTATTAACTAAAATCTAATTAAGCTTGGAAGGTATTGCTTTAAAGTTACTTTGCTTCTTCCTTTGGTTGGCGAGTCATTAAATCGGTTGTTGCTATGATTGGATCTTTATCTTCGTAAAGAATTTTATAAACTTCTGTGCAGATTGGAACTTCCACTTTAGTTTTTTGAGAGAGTAAATAAACGCTTTTAGCAGTTGGAACACCTTCGGCGACCATTTCCATTTCGCTTAAAATTTGTTTGAGCTTTTTTCCTTTACCAATTTGCTCACCCACAAAACGATTTCTTGAATATTTACTCATACATGTGACAATCACATCACCAATTCCTGAAAGTCCTGAAAAAGTTTCTGGTCTTGCACCAAGTGCAACTCCAAGTCGAGATATTTCTGCAATTCCACGAGTCATTATCGCAGCTTTTGTATTATCACCAAATCCAGCTCCATCACAAATTCCTGCACCTATTGCAATCACATTTTTAAGTGAGCCACCAAGTTCAACTCCAATAATATCCGTTGTTGCATAAACTCTGAAATAGGGATTCATAAATTCATTTTGAACAAACTTTGCTGTTTCGATAGAAGTGGAACCAACAACAACTGCTGTTGGAATCTTTCTAGCAACTTCTTCAGCGTGACTCGGTCCAGACAAAGTTGAAATTTGATTTTCATCAATTTCAGGAAAAACATCTTTAATAATTTCCGAAACTCTCTTCAAAGTAGATATCTCTATTCCCTTAGCAACATTAACAAAGATTGAATTTTTTATTGAAGCAAAATCTAATTTTTGAATTACACTTCTTAAGTACTGTGTAGGTATTGCTAAAACAATAAAATGTTTATGTGTAACTGCCTCAATTAAATCTGAAGTAATTTCAATTTCCTCAGGGATTTTAATTTCGGGGAGATAAATTTCGTTTATTCTTTTTTGTCGAAGAAATTCGGCATAATCAGGTTTATATTCAAATAATGTGACCTTATGTCCATTGCTGTTTAGCAAAATAGCTAATGTGGTGCCCCATCCACCCGCACCGAGAACAGCTGCATTCATTCTTAATCAACTTTTTTGTGGATTAGTGGAATTCGTTTAATCCGATTTTCTGTTCCGTCAATTAACCTTTTAATATTAGAACGATGTGTGTATGTAATAAAGATTGCAATAAAAATTGAGAATGCAATTAATGTTGAATATCCTTGTATGTGAACATGAAAGATATTTTCTCTTATGAAGAGAATGATTGGCAATGCAATTGCAGCTGATATCGAACCAAGCGAAACATATCGAAACTTGATTAACATTAAAACAAAAATTGCAGCAGCAATTAAAACATCAATGGTCATTAGACTCGCAGCCATCCCAACTGCTGTTGCCATTCCTTTACCACCTTTAAATCCAGCAAAAACGGTGAACACATGTCCTATTACTGCACAAATTCCAGCAAGCAATTGAACAAAAGTAAAGTCATCGAAAGGAGTTGGATTTTCAAAGGGCATTTCTGTTAAGAAAAACAAACGAGCAATAAAAACAACTGCAACAACTCCCTTAAATGCATCAAAAAGCATAACTAAAATTCCGTATTTCCAACCTAAAACACGAAATACATTCGTTCCACCAGCATTTCCACTACCATAATTTCGAATATCAATACCAGCTACTAATTTACTAACAATAATTGCAGTTGGAATAGAACCAACTAAGTAAGAAAGCAAAAGGATTAAAATTATTGTTAACATATCTACCTAAATTTTTTTTGATTGATTTATTTATAAACTTATTCAAATATTAAATATTTAACAAATAAAATCTCAAATGAAATGACGAGCAAATTCGAAGTCTTCTTTCAAAGTAATTTTTCTATTATCACTTTTGATTTGATAGAAATAAACTTTTACACCAATTCTTTCAACTAATGAAGCTTCATCGGTACCTAAAAAATTGTCTTCCATAGCTTTTTCAAAGGCTCTCTTCAAAATTTTATAACTGAAAATTTGTGGAGTTTGCACAAGCCAGATTTTATTTCTATCCAAAGTCGCTTCAACAAATTTATCTCCAGTCTTGATAGTATCTACTGCTCGTTTTGCAGCAATTACAGATTTTTTCTTCTGAGCAAATTCAATTAGTTCATCAATTTCGCTTGGTTTGATTAATGGTCTTACAGCATCATGAACACAAATTAAATCATTAATATTTGGATTTAATGATGTCAATGCTGAATAAACTGAATGTTGTCTTTCTTCACCACCCAAAACAATTTTAGAAACTTTACTAAGGTTATACTTTTTTACAAGTCGTTCGGTCTTACCAAAAAAATTTTTGTTAACAGCAACTACAATTTCATAAACTAACTTTGATTTTTGAAATCGTAAAAGCGTGTGAACTAAAATCTCAATTCCATTAATCTTTAAAAATTGTTTTGGTAAAGTCGAATTAAATCTTTTACCAATACCAGCAGCAGGAATAATTACAAATGTTTTCATAACTTTTTCATAATAAAAAAAGGTCAGGCATTACACCTGACACTTAAATTTTTTCGAACTACTGAACCAAGTTTTAGAGAATTAACATTGCATCGCCATAACTTAAGAAGCGATACTCATCTTTTATGGCTTTCTTGTAAGCTTTCATTGTGAACTCGTAACCAGCAAAAGCAGCAACTAACATTAATAAAGTTGATTCAGGTGCATGGAAATTTGTAATGAGAGCATCAACTATCTTAAAATCGTATGGTGGAAAGATGAATTTATCTGTCCATCCACGATTTGGAGCAGAAAGTCTACTTGCTGTTACGCTTGTTTCGAGAGCCCTAACGGTACTTGTTCCAACTGCAAAAACTCTTCCACGATTAAGTATAGTTTTGTTAATTGCTTCTGCAGTTGCTTCAGGAATTTCATAATATTCTGAATCCATTCGATGCTTTGTTAAGTCTTCAACTTCAACTGGTCTGAATGTGCCAAGTCCAATGTGTAAAATTACTGGAACAATTTTTACACCTTTCTTTTCAATTTTCTTCAACAATTGAGAAGTGAAATGTAAACCAGCAGTTGGAGCCGCAACCGAACCAGCAACTTTTGCATAAACGGTTTGATAATTTTTCTTATCAGCTGGTACAGGTTCTCTTTTGATATAAGGTGGGAGTGGAACTGTACCAATTCTTTCAACAATTTCAAAAACATCTTTATCAGTTAGAAATCTTATAGTTCTACCACGTGAAGTTGTATTATCAATTATTTCACAAACAAGACCTTCGTCGAAATAAATTTTATTTCCGATTCTAACCTTTCGAGCTGGTTCAACAATAACATCCCAAATCTTTTCTTGAGGATTTAATTCTCGCAAAAGTAGAACTTCAATTTTTGCATTTGTCTTTTCTTTCTTACCAAAAAGTCTTGCAGGAAAAACTTTAGTTTGATTAACAACAAGACAATCTCCTTTTTCAAAATATTCAACAATATCAGAAAACTTTCTGTCTTCAATTTCTTGAGTATCACGATGTAAGACCATCAAACGGCATTTATCTCTTGGTGTAACAGGATATTTTGCAATCAAATTTTTTGGTAGAACATATTTGAAGTCCGACAATTTTAATTCTCTATCGAGTAAATCCATCATAGTTCCTCACTTTTGTTTTTGTTAATGATTATTTTCATCACTCCTCCGAAGAAATCAGCAAGAGCCACAACATCATTACATAAATCGAGAAGAGCTTTCAACCAAAAATGTGATTGAAAGCTCTTCAATTAAAAGTCAATTATTTTTTACGTGCTTTTTTAATGACTTTCTTTGCTTTTGCTTTAGAAGTCGAATTTTTCTTCGTTTCAACTTTTGGTTTAGCAAGTCTTTCTAACACGACAGCACGAGCAGCTGCAAGTCTTGCAATTGGTACTCTGAATGGTGAACAGCTCACATAATCCAAGCCAATTCTATGACAGAACATAACTGAATCAGGCTCACCACCATGCTCACCACAAATACCGACTTTCAAGTTTGGTCTTGTTGAACGACCTTTTTCAACGCCCATCTTCATCAATTCACCCACACCATCAACGTCAATTGATTCGAACGGATCTCTTGGCAAAATGTCTTGTTCAACATAAGCTGGAAGGAATTTTCCAGAGTCATCTCTTGAAAGACCAAAAGTAGTTTGAGTTAAATCGTTCGTACCGAATGAGAAGAATTCAGCGACTTGAGCGATTTGATGAGCAGTTACACAAGCTCTTGGTAATTCGACCATTGTTCCAATTGTATAATCAATCTTCTCACCCATCTCTGCCATTACTTCTTCGGCTACTTTACGCACAATTTTCTCTTGAAGTTTCAATTCATTTACATGACCAACAAGTGGAATCATAATTTCAGGAAATACTTTGATTCCTTTTTTCTTCACATTGCAAGCAGCTTCGAAAATTGCACGAGCTTGCATTTCAGTAATTTCAGGATAGCTAATGCCAAGTCTACATCCACGGAAACCGAGCATTGGGTTAAATTCTTTCATACTCTCAATTTTGTTTTTCACTGCTTCGAAAGACATTCCCATTCTATCAGCAAGTTCTTGAATATCTTTATCATCATGCGGTAAGAATTCATGTAAAGGTGGGTCAAGCGTTCTAATAGTAACAGGTCTTCCTTCCATCACTTCAAATATACCTTCAAAGTCTCCTCTTTGAAGTGGAAGTAATTTGTTTAATGCATTTTTTCTTTCTTCAAGTGTGTTTGCAAGAATCATTTCACGAACGGCATGAATTCTATCACCTTCAAAGAACATATGTTCAGTTCTGCAAAGACCAATTCCTTCAGCACCAAAAGCAATTGCATTAGCCGATTGTTCTGGAGTATCAGCATTAGTTCTAACTTTCAATCTTCTAAATTTATCTGCCCAACTCATTAAATCAGCATATTTCTGGTAAACTGGAGCATCTTTTGGGTCGAGTGTTTTGTTGATAAGAACCTGAATTATTTCAGATGGTTTTGTTTCAATCTTACCTAAGAATACTTCACCTGTAGTTCCATCGAGCGAGATGTAATCACCTTGCTTTATAACTATATCTTTGCCTTTGATTTTCATTTGTTGAGCAGTGTAATCAATTTCTAAATCACCACAACCTGCAACACAAACTTTACCCATTTGACGAGCAACTAATGCAGCATGTGAAGTCATTCCACCACGAGCAGTTAAAATACCTTCAGCTGCATTCATTCCACGGATGTCTTCAGGTGAAGTTTCAATTCTAACAAGAATAACTTTCTCGCCATTCTTTGCCCATTCTTCTGCATCAGGTGCACTGAAAACTACACGACCAGTTGCAGCACCTGGACCAGCATTTAATCCTTTTGCAACTAATCTTCCTTCTTCAATTGCTCTGCGTTTTTCGTTGTGATCGAAAATTGGTCGGAGTAATTGATTTAATTGATCGGGATCAATTCTTCTAATAGCTTCTTCTTTCGTAATTAATTTTTCGTTCACCATATCTACAGCCATGGTAACCGCAGCAAATCCAGTTCTCTTTCCAACACGGCATTGCAACATCCATAACTTGCCTTGTTGAACTGTAAATTCGATATCCATCATATCTTTGTAATGTTTCTCGAGAATCTTTCTAATCTTCTCGAGTTGAGCATAAATTTCAGGTTTAGTTTCTTTCAAAGTTTTGATTGGAAGAGGGGTTCTGATTCCAGCAACAACATCTTCACCTTGAGCATTGGTTAAATATTCACCGTAAAATTCGTTTTCACCAGTGGCGGGGTCACGAGTGAAAGCAACTCCTGTTAGTGAATCTTCGCCCATATTTCCGAAGACCATTGCCTGAACATTAACCGCTGTTCCCCAATCTTCTGGAATGTTGTTTAACTTTCTATATGCTTTTGCTCGTTCATTCATCCAAGAACCAAATACAGCACCAATAGCGCCCCAGAGTTGTTCCCATGGATCGGTGGGGAAGTCGTGTCCTGTCTTTGCTTTTATTTCAGCTTTGAACTCTTCAACTAATTGCATTAAATCTTCAGTTGTGAGTTCAATATCTTGAGTTATTCCTCTTTCATGTTTTTTTCTTTCGATGATTGCTTCAAATGGATCAATTTCATCTTTCTTTTGAGGTTTTAATCCAAGAACTACATCGCCATACATTTGAACAAAACGGCGATATGAGTCATAAGCAAATCTTGGATTGTTTGTTTTTTCAATAAGACCTTTGACTGTTTCGTCGTTCAAGCCAAGGTTGAGAACAGTATCCATCATTCCAGGCATTGAAGCTCTTGCACCGGAACGAACAGAAACAAGCAATGGATTTTTTGGGTCGCCAAATTTTGCGCCCATGATTTTCTCTACTTTTTGAAGGGCTTCTTTGACCTGTTTCTCAAGCTCTTTTGGATATGTTTTGTTGTGTTTATAAAAATATGTACAGACTTCGGTAGTTATGGTAAATCCTGCAGGAACTGGTAAGCCGATATTAACCATTTCTGCTAAGTTTGCTCCCTTACCACCGAGAAGTTCTTTCATATCGGCTCGACCTTCGGCTTTCTTTCCACCGAAGAAGTAAACATATTTTTTTACTGCTTTTGCCATTTTTTACTCACTCCATTATTTAATTTGACATTTAATAAACCATTTCAAAATTTCTATTGAGAAAGGATTTTCATTTCTATTTTTCATTCTCTCTGGATGCCATTGTACTAATAAAAGTGGCGATTTGCCTTCTGGATTTTTCCATTCAAGAGCTTCAATCACTCCATCAGGAGCAACTGCACTTATTCGCAATTCTTCTGCTACGCGATCAACTGCTTGATGATGTGAACTATTCACAATTTGCGAATTACGATTTACGATTTGGGAATTATCTTTTATGAATTGAGATTTGTTACTTTCAATTTTTGAAGCTGAACTTATAATTTGATGAAGTAAAGTGCTTTCATAAACTTCAATTGAGTGTTCTAAATCGTCTGAAGAATTGTTGTTCTTATGATTATCAATGTGTTGAAATAAACTTCCACCAAGATGCGCATTTGTAAGTTGTAATCCACGACAAATGCCAAGAACTGGAATTTTATTTGTCAAAGCAAGCTCTAAAAGTTTTCTCTCAAAGTCATCACGAAAATCATCAATGTTTCTTGAGTGACCTTTTTCATTAGTCTGATTATAAATATTAGGATTAATATCCTGCCCACCAGTTAGAACTAAACCTGTGCATTTTAAAAGTTCTTCAGGTGAGTTATTGGAATGATGTAATTCAACTATTTCGATTTGATTTACTTCAATTGGAAATGATTTTAACCAATCAACATAATTTTGAATTTTTGAACCGTAATAGGATAAACCAATCTTTACTTTTTTTTCAGACATAAAATATCTTGAATTAAATTTTCCTCATTACTAATCTCAGCTGTGATTTTCGCATAAATGAGGAAAACCTCAGCTCTCTCAAACTCATTTTTAAATTTTGTTACTCGGACAATGTCCTTCTCGGTCGTAATAAGGTATTTACACCCAAATTTTTCTACAAATTTAAGCAATAATTTTAAATCTTGTATCTGATAACTGTGATGATCTGAAAAAACTTTAAAAAACTGAGGAAAAATCGAGTTTTTGCTTAAAAGCTCCTTAAATGAATTTGGTTGAGCAATTCCACAAAAAGCACCAACATTATGTTTTTTTAACTCTTCAATTTCAACAATTTTTTCGTCTAAGCTTTGAAAGTTTTTCAATACATACTTGGCTAAATGTAAATTTTTGAAGTCATTAAACTTCTTAATTTCGTGACTGAATTTTTGGTTGTAAATTATTTTATCATAAGAAAAGATTTTTTTTCTTCCTTCACGAAGATTACCAGCTGGCAAAAGTAATCGTTCGATTGGATTTTTTGAGAAATAATTCTTGTCAATCAAGACGATTGAATAATCTTTTTGAACAGTAAGATTTTGCAATCCATCGTCCATCAAAATAAAATCGAAATTTCCAATTCTAAAAATTTCTTGAATTCCATAAACCCGATTTTCAGAAACAAAAACTTTGGCTGAATTCAAATTCATCTTAAGAAGAACTGGTTCATCACCAAATTTTTCATAATCAAAGGAAGTAACTTCGAAAAATCCTTTCGACTTTCTTTTGTAACCTCTCGAAAGTATGGCGACTTTCTGATTTCTCTCGATTAAACTATGTGCAATTGTGATTAAGATTTGTGTTTTCCCCGTTCCACCTACTCTAATATT
This sequence comes from Ignavibacteria bacterium, assembly GCA_026415235.1. GTDB lineage: Bacteria > Bacteroidota > Ignavibacteria > Ch128b > Ch128b > Ch128b. Next base: position 14,350 of record JAOAHM010000053.1, read on the forward strand.
TCCAATACACACAACTGGAATTTGAGATTTTAAGACTTGAAGATTAAAAAGTTTTCGAAAAAAATGAGACGAGTAAATGTAATTTCTAATAAGAAGAACAATCCAATAGATGAGTGAAAGAGGCAAGAGCAAAATTCTCAAATACTGAAAAAAGTTCATTAACTTTACTCGTAAGAAAGTTTAACTAATTCAAGTTCAAGTTCTTGTCTGATTTTTTCGTATTCTTCGTTTGAAAGTCCAAGAGGAAATTTTTTTGGCTCAGAAAGACGAATGAAAACTTTTGAAAATGGTTTGGGCAATTCAAATTTATCCCAGCTATTGAATACAATTTTTTTCTCGTATTTAATTCCGCAAAGAATAATTGGTTTTTCTGAACGAACTGCTGCAATCAATCCACCTATTTTCATTTTTTCTCTTGGACCTTTTGGACCGTCAGGAGTAATTGCAAGCGAATAACCATTCTTCAAAGCTTCGACCATTTGTTGCATCACTTCTTTACCATCTTTTGAACTTGAGCCACGAATAAGTTTGTAATTCCACTTTTTCAAAAGGCGTGATAAAATTTCACCATCTTTGCTTTGACTGACAACACCATAAAAATTTTTGTTCTTTCCTAACCACCAACCACAAAGCATTTTTCCATGCCAAAACATTAGAACGAAATTTTCCATCTTCAAAAAATTTGAATTTTCAATTTCTATCCTCAGAGTTTTTACAAGTAAATTCAAAATGGTTGGTAGAATTTTAATTCCAAGATTTTGGAGGAACTCTCTCATTTAAATTTCCGATAAAATTACTCGTGCTGCTTTTTCTGATGCACCTGCATCGCCTAAAAGTTCTTTGACCTTTTTGAGTTTGAGTTTAATCTCATTTCGCTTTTGTTCGTTTAGAATTAGCTCTTTCATTTCTGAATAAATTTTTTCTGAATTACAATCGTGTTGAATTAACTCGTTAACGATTTTTTCTTCAGCAACAATGTTTGCCAGAGAGATTTTATCAATTTGAATTAAATTCTTTCCAATCAAATAGCTGATATATGAAGTTTTATACACGACAAAAAATGGAAGCTCAAACAATGCTGCTTCCAAAGTTGAAGTGCCTGACTTAATTATTCCCAAATCAGCATATTTCATTAATTCATAATTCTGATTAATAACAATTGGAATTTCATCGCCAACAATGTTTTGATAAAGTGATTTATCAATTGAATTAATTCCAGCAATAGCAAAATTAAGAGGAAAGTCGTTTCTGAGTTTTTTAATTGCTTTGAAAATTTCTGGAAGAATTTTTTGAATTTCTTGTTTTCGACTTCCTGGAAAAATTGCAACAAGTTTTTTGTTCATATCAAATGAATTGGATTGAAAGAATTTTTCTTTAGGTATGAACTGATAATTTTCAATTACATCAATCAAAGGATGTCCAACAAAAACTGCATCAATTCCATTTTGATGATACATTTTTTCTTCAAATGGAAAGACCACAATCATCTTATGAATTATTTTTTTTATCAATTCAATTCGATTTTTTCCCCACGCCCAAAGTTGCGGAGAAATGTAATAGAAAATTTTAATTCCTTTTTTATGTAATTCTTTTGCAAGTGAAAGATTGAAACCAGGATAGTCAATAAGAATTGCTGTGTCAGGATTTTTTTCATCTACAAGTTGAAGTATTTTTCTTTTAACTTTTTTGAGATAAGGAATGTGTTTCAAAACCTCAATAAATCCCATGAAAGAAAGTGAATTAATGTGATAAGTCAACTCCACACCAGCATCTTTCATTCTATCACCGCCAATGCCAAACAATTCAATTTCTGGTTCAAGTTTTTTCAATGCTTTGACAAGATTACTTCCATGCAAATCACCCGAGACTTCACCTGCAACAATTAAGAATCTTTTCATTTTACAATCTCAAGTTTGGATAAAAAATTTAAGGCAATAAATTTTTCAATTAAATTTTGTGTGATAAAATTTTTGTTGAAATAATTTCTCTGATTTCGTAAAGACAGCAAGAGATTTACAAATTTCATTCTTTGATTAAACTCTTCTAATAATCCAGATTAAAACTAAGATTGCAATTACACTTAACGATGCTTGAATTGAGCGAACTTCCGATTGCCAACCTTTTTTCCAAGAGAATTCTGGTTGCTCAATCTTTGAATTTTCATACTTAGAAAATTTTGGAAGAAAGCGATTTACTTTTGAACAATAATCTTTGTATTCATCACCAAACTTCTGCTTCAAAAAATTTTCTTCTTCTTTCACTATCTCATAATATTGATAGAAAAAATAAACTAACGCTAAAATTTGTAGATATGGAAAAACAGCATTGGACATAATTCCAAGTCCAAAATAAATTATCACATTTCCAATGTATAATGGATTACGGACATAAGCATAAGGACCGCTAACAATTAAAAATGTTCCGCCAACTCCACCTGTTGTTCTTGTTTCCGAACCAGCCCAAGAATTTGCCCAAATTCGAATAAACTCACCAAGGACAACAAATAAAAATCCAAAAATCATCGAGTAGATATTTGGATTAGAATACAAAATCATGAGTATTAAAAAAGGAAGTGGAGTGTAACTTCGATACTTGAAGAAAAATTTTCCTATGTTCATTTAAGGCTCCAAAAGATATAGTTCTCGTCTTTTTAAGATTGCAGTGTTTCTTTTTTTGATTCGTTTCTTTGAGATTAATTTTTCAATTAAAGTCTGAACCGTCTTAAAATTATCAAAAGGAAAATAAGAAATTCGATTTGCTTCACAATGTTTGAGTAAATCTTTTTTTGCGAAGATGTAATCAACATATTCGATTGGGCAACGGTCGGAATAACCATCACCAATGTAGATTGTAATATCATCATCTGAAGAATTATTAATGATATGATTGCGTTTACAATTTGCGCATTTCAAACAAATATTATCTGAATAAGGATAAATCATCTCAGCAGTTCCATCGTCATAAATTCGAATTGAATTGGAATAATACTTCACATTAATCTTATATCTTTCAAAAATTCTTTTAATGTATAAATCCAGCCCATCGCTTAAAACAATTAGTTCGAGATTTTTTTGTTCACAGAATTTTACGAAATCAATAAATGTTTCGTCAATCTTTTGTTTGTCAATACATTCGAAAGCTTTTTCAAGAGTAAGATTTCGAATAGTTTTGCATTCACCACTCAAACATTCTTTGGAAGAAATTTTTCCTTCACGCCATTTCAAAACATATTCATCACAAATTTGTGGTTCACCAAATTCTCGATAGAATAAATTTCCAATGTCTTCAACTGCAATTGTTCCGTCAAAATCGCAAAATATTTTTATGTCAGGTCTTTTCATTTCGTATAAATCATTTTTTTGACATCATAGAAACCTGATGCACTAATACGATAAAAGTAAATTCCACTTTGCATTGAAGGAAGTGGAGTGAATTCGAATTCGTGAAGTCCTGCATCTTTGAATTCATCAAAAATCGTTGCAATCTCTTCAAGTCGGGAATTGTAAAGTTTAATTACAACTTTCGATTTTACTGGCAATCGAAATGCAATCTTAGTCGAAGTTGAAAATGGATTTGGTGAATTTTGATAAAGGAAAAATCCTTCTGGAATTGGTTCGGAGCTAAGTTCTTCTTCAACAATTGTTTCGTTTCCTTCTGGATCAAGCAATCGAAGACGATATTTCACACTTTCGCTTTCAAAAATTTGGTCATCAAAATTCATTTTTTTGAAAGATGATTTCGAATTGGCTTGAAAATTATAAACTTCAATCCAGCTTTTATCATCTTCAAATAGTTTTTCAATAATAAGTTTTGTACCTGGTCGTTCATTAATTAACTCCCAACTCAACTTCACAAGTCCTTCGTAATAATTGACATTGAAATTTTGAATCTTTGGATTTTTGTAATCGCTTAAGTAGAAGTGAACAAAGAATATTCCATTTTTATGGTTGAGATGTGATGCAACACAATCAATTGGATTATCAAGGAAAAGAAAAAATTTTGAATCAGGCAAAAGACCTTCGTCGTTTAACTTAAGTCCATTGAGCTTTAAGATTTCTCCTTTAGCAGTGATGGTTTGAATGAATAAATTGATCATGTTGTTTTCTTCTTCGATACAAGTCCAGAAAATAAAAAATCCATTTTCATCTAATCTTAGCATCGGTTTTTGATGAAACTTACAATCTGAGTTTATTTTAATTGGTGATTTGAATCTCAACTTATCACCAGAACTTAAGATTTGCATGAACGAATTCTTATAACCAGATTTTTCTTCAACTGAAAAGAGAATCACAAATTCGTTTTGTCCGAAATTTTTAATATCTAAAATTTCTTGATTGCCAGTTTTTGAACAAAGTTGTTTTCCAGATAATCCAATTTTCTTTGTTCCTTTTTTCGATAATCTTTGAAAATAAATTTTTGGATTGCCACTAACATCAGTATGAAAAATAATCAACTCATCATTCTCATCAGTCAATAAAAAGTTTTGAATTGAACTTGCTTCGGGATTAGAAACAAAAATTCCATATTGACCAAACATTTTTTTACCTGACGGATCCAAAGCTTGAACATAAAGCTTATGAACTTTCAAAATTTTTTCAATCCACGAGACATAACATCCACCTGAGTTGTTCGAGACAACTTTTGGTTCTGTTTCAGCACCATCTAAATTAGTTACAACAAGACCATTTTCTTTCCACAAAGCATTTCCAAAGAAATCAAATTTTTGAGCATAAATATCTCCCGAAGCATCGTTTCGATAATCTTCCCAAACAATAAATAAATTTTGTTTATCAGAAGCTATGCTGAAATTTTTTTGCTTCCCCTTTTGAACACAAACTGGAATTCCTCCACTATCCCACAAAATTCCTCTTTCATCAATTAATTGAGAATACAAATCTCCATCGCCATCGCTTCGGTAATCAACAAAAGTCAGATAAATCAATTTGTCGGAGATTATCAATGTTTTAATTTCATCTTGATAAGATGAAGTCTTTGGTGTGATAAAAAATTCGTTAATTACTTTTGACTGTTCTCGATCGAAGATTTTGCATTTGATTCTTTTTTCAAAGAAGGTTGAGTCGTAGAAGAAAACAAAAAATTTGTTTCCGAGCTTTTCAACTTTTAAGAGATTAGTTTTATCTCTTGATGTATGGATTGTGTAAATATCTTGTGAGAAAGATTGAAGTGGTAAAAGAAACAGAAGAACTATTTTAATTAATACTTTAAGCAACCGTTGCCTCCTCAGTAAATCTCACCGCCACAATTTTTGAGACGCCCTCTTCTTCCATCGTAACGCCATAAAGTGTTTGAGCTGCTTCCATTGTGAGTTTGTTGTGAGTGACGATGATGAACTGAGTATTATCAGAAAATTTATTTATCAATCGAATGAAGCGTTTAATGTTTGCGTCATCAAGTGGTGCGTCAACTTCGTCTAATATGCAAAATGGACTTGGTTTTACCAGATAAATTGCAAATAGCAATGCAGTGGCAGTTAAGGTTTTCTCTCCTTGTGAGAGTAAATCAATTGATGTTGGTCGTTTGCCTTTTGGTTTTGCAATAATTTCAATTTTTGCTTCGAGTGGGTCAACTCCTTCTTCAAGTCTCAAGTCAGCTTCATCGCCAGGGTCAAAGAGAGTTCTAAAAGTTTCAATAAAGTTTAATCTGATTTTCTCAAAGGTTTCAAGGAATTGTTTTTGAGCAGTTTGGTTTATTTCTTCAATCACTTGCATTAATTCTTTTTCAGATTCAATCAAATCGTTTCTCTGCTCAGTTAAAAATTCAAGTCGTTTCTTTTCTTCTTCGTATTCTTGAAATGCAAGTGAGTTAACAGGACCAAGTGAACGAATTTTCATTTTTAATGAGTGAAGTCTTTCTTCTTCCTGAGCAAAGTTGAAAGTTTCACTGTCATCAAATTCTTTGAATTCTAATTCGTGTTGATATTCTTCACGAATTTTTTCAATCAAATTTTGAGTTTTGAGATTGCCCTCGCTAACAAGTATTTCGTTTTGATGGATTTTTTCGTTTATCTCATCAAGTAATTTTCTTTTTGAATGTAGAATTTTGTCGTTTTCGGAGATTTGTGCACGTACAGAATTCAACTCGCTCAAAATTATGTTTTGTTCTTCAGTCAAAATTTTCTTCTTATCATCTAAAGTTTTTTCTTGAAGTTCAAGTTCTTCAAGCAAAGTTTTTATCGAATTATTTTCATTTTTCAGTTTAGAAATTTCTTCTTCGTAGCGATTGATGTCGTTTTGAATAGAAATAATTTCTTCTTGATTCCTTTTCTTAAGATTATGAATGTTTACGAGTTCACTTTCTGATTTGGTTAGTGTGATTTTTAATTCATTTGACTTTGATAAACTTTCGCTGTGAATGTTTTCAATTTCTTTGGCTTCGTGTAATTTCTTGTTAAGTTCACTTTTCTTTGAATCAATCAATAGCTGTTTAGCATCAATTTGTTGTTTTAACTCGGCAAGTTTCTGATTTAGTTCATCATTAATTTTTTTGAAATTGTTTATTTCCAAATTGATTTTTTCAATTTCTTCTATTGCTTTGTTCTTTTCGAAATGTATTTGAGAAAGTTGTTTTTCGATTGTAGTTGCATCGTTTCGGAGAAAATTCAAATTGTCTTGATATGCTTTGATGTTAATTGATTTTAATTCTGAATCAAGGTCAGCAAGTTTATTTGTTAATTGTTCGAGTTTATAAGTTTCTTTGATGTAAATATCATTTAATTCAGAAAGAATTCTTTTTCTACCAAAGGCAGTTTCTGATTGAACTTTCTCACCACTTACTTCAATAAATCCACTTGAACGAAATACATCTCCATCTAAAGTAACAAAATCAAAATGAGGATATTTCTCGATTAATTTTTGTGCTGTCTGTTCGTTGTCAACTACACAAACATTCCCCAAAACTTTATTGAAAAATTTTTCCCAATTCTTTGAGTATTCAATTACATCTTTAAGCCAACAAACAAAACCTTTTTCTTGACTAACTTTTTTCTTCTTTCTGTTGATTGAAAAAGAATTTAATTTCTGCCAGATATTATCCTTGCGTTCGAATGGGAAAAAGAAATTCGCTTGACCGAGTTGCCTTTCCTTCAGATAATTTATTCCATTAATCAAATCATCTTTAGCTTGAAGAAGAATATAACTGAGATAATTTTTCAAAATATTTTCAGCAGCAATTCGAAATTTTTCATCGGTAGAGCCAGCATCTGCCACAAGAATTCTTTCACCTTGTGCCCAATCGGAAGTAAGCAGCAATTCCTTAGTACCTTTTGTGATGCCTTCAAGATTGTCAATTAAATTTTGAATGAATTCAATTTTGTTTTTTAATGCATTTAGAACAGAGCGAGTTTCTAATTCGCTTTGTTTGAGTTCACTGATTGTTTGCTCGATGTCAGTTTTTCGTTCCTGAGCTTTTGCAAGTGCGTTCTCAGCTTCTAATACACGAGTTTCTGCTTTGTAATGTTCTTGTGTTAACTCTTCGATATATCGTGTAAGTTTTTCGATTGTGGTTTCAGTTTTGGAGATTTTATCGTTAAGTGATTTTATACTTTCGTTATTGTTTTGAATTCGAATTGAAAGTTTTTCAAATTGATTTTTAAGTTCATTGAACTCTGAATAAAGTGCTTGTAAATCTTTTCGTTTCTCATCAATTTCTTGATTTCGTGCTCTTAATAAATTTTCGTATTCATGTTTTCTGTTTTCAAGTTCTTGTAAAAGATTTTTTGTCTCTTCAATTTTTTTATTGATATCTATGATTTTGATTTCACCATCTTCAATCGAATTCGATAAAGATTGTATTTTCTTTCTACCTTCTTCGATACTGTAGACCAAACGGGAGATGTTGTCTTCATTATTTTTAAATCGCTCACGATTACGAACAATATTTTCTTTTATCTTATAGATTTCTTCGGTGCTTTGTAAAATTTCTTCTCGTTTCGATTCAAGTTTCTTTTCAATCTCATCGAGTTGACGATAAAGTGTTTGTTGATTTGCATCTAATTCATCTATTTCTAATGAATATTTTTGTTTTTCTAATTGAAGTTGGTTTAATAATTCTTTTGCTTCAGAGATTTTCTTTTTTAATCTGAAAAGTTCTCTTTCAGCTAAGTTAATTTCAAGCTCTTTCGCTTCTTGATAGAGCTTATTAAACTGTTCAGCTTTTTTGGATTGTCGTTCGAGTGAATTTACTTTCTTCTGAACTTCTGCATAAATATCATTCACACGAATTAAATCTTGTTTAACAGCTTCGAGTTTACGCAGAGCAGCTTTTCTTCGATGTTTATATTTGTTTACTCCTGCAGCTTCTTCGAATAAGATTCTTCTATCATCAGCACGATTACTTAAAATATCTTCGATCATTTTGAGCTCAATCACCGAGTAAGCATTTGAGCTCATTCCAGTATCCATAAAAAGATTTTGGATATCTTTCAATCTGCAAGGAGTTTTATTAATTAGATATTCGCTTTCACCAGAACGGAAAAGTCTTCGTGTAATTGTAACTTCAGTATATTCAATAGGAAGGATACCTTTATTGTTCTGAATTGTGAGAGAAACTTCTGCCATTCCGAGCGGTTTGCGGTGAATGGTTCCATTGAAAATTACATTTTCCATCTTATCACTTCTTAACATACTCGTCCGTTGTTCACCAAGTGCCCAACGAATTGCATCAACTACATTAGTTTTACCGCAACCATTTGGTCCAACTATGGCAGTCAAACCACTATTGAACTTTATCTCTACTTTGTTAGCAAACGATTTAAATCCAAAAATTTCTACTTTTGATAGATACATAATTTAGCCGAAATACTCCATAAAATAATCTATTGAACTGAAATTAATCTGTAAATACATAATTAAACTTGCAAGCACAACTATAAGCAATAAAATTGATACTAAATAAACTTTAAATTTTTTCGTTTCGAAAACAATCGAGATTCCTTTCAATGTTCTTGTGATTACCCAAATGTGAAATAAAATCACAATCGAGTAAATTAACCAATTATATTTTTCAAGCGAAAGTACTTTGAATATAACCATACCAAGAGGAATCAAAATTAAGAATGGTATTGCACTCCATACGACGATTAAAAAAGCATGGTTCATGAAAATTTTGTTCTTCACAAAGACATTGAAAAATTTAACCAATAACATTAGTAAAATCATCCAGAAAATTAAAATTAAAGTAAAGTAAATAATCGATTCAATTGGTCTCCAAGAAACATAACTTAAAAACTCGAACAAAATATTTGAGTTGAATAACGAAACGAATTGTTCCAATTCTAATTTGTCCTTCCAATAGTGAAACAAACCAGAATAAGTCAACGCAGTTGAAAGTGCAATTGAAAGAGCCAAAACAACCGAATGAAAAGAAGAAATAAACCAACCATCTCGAATGTCCGAAAAGAAGTTGTATGTTTTTAGCACTGCCCGAGAAACATTTTCTCTAAAACGGTGAGTTGAGTTAATAGTTATAATTGTAAGAGCAAGAAAAATTAATCCTGAAATAACATAAATCACATTTGCTTTTTCAGTGTACTCTCCTTGCATAATCATAGGAAGCTTGTTATCAGTTAGATAACTTTTCAATGTTTGGTATGATAATTTTTTCTTATCTCGATATTCATTTACAAGTCCGTATTTCATCAAAGTGTTTTCTAACTTACCAGCCAAGATTGAATGATACGGTAATCTGTAATCTGAAAAAGTATGAACAAAGAAAGAAATCTTTTTATCAATTAAAATTTTCAAAACATCTGAAATAAATTTTGCTTGTGCTTGTTGTGAATACGGATTTGAATACCCAGCTTCTTCTTCTAAGCCATGATTATATCCAAATGCAGAAATTAAAATGAATTGATTATCCTGAAACTCTGAAAGAAATGTCTCTATTTCTGAAACAGATTTGTGAAGAAAGTTATATGCAACAAAATCAACAATATCAAACTTAATTAGCTCTAATCTATTAGTTTCAACAAAGGTAAGAATATTTGAATTTTTATTTTTGATTTGTTCAACTAAAGTGACATAATAATCTTTTGTAGTTGATTGATTGTATAAACCAAGATTTATCCCCGCAAAAGACCCATAGTTAGAATACTTATCTAAAACATAATTAAGTTTTCTTTTTTTATCGGATAGAAATTTTTGTGATTTTTTTGAAGGATAGATTTTACTATCTAAATCAACAAAAACCAGAATACCTTTTCTTTCACACTGTTTGATTAATTCATTCGAAGGAAAAGAATTTTTAACAAAGATTGCATTTACACTCAAGTCATTAAGTAGATTTATATCACGTTCATAATCGTTGAGACTGAAGAAAGAATTTTTGATTCCATTTGATTCAAAATAAGTAACGCCTTTCAAAACAATTGGTTTACCATTAAGAATAATCTTTCCATTATTAATCTCAAGTTTTTTGAAAGCAACTTGGGAAGTGAACTGATCAACCAATTGACCATCTTGAAAAATTTGAAAACGAACTAAATAAAAAAATGGATTTGACAAATCCCACAATGTTGGATTTTTTAATGTTAAACTTCCTGACTTTGTAATCAAACTTCCCTTAAATTCTACTTCTTCGTTGAGTGAACTAACTAAATTAGAATTTTTACTATCAAGGACTTCAAGCTTAACGAAAATATTTTTTGCACTATCGGGATTGATTTGTTTGTGAGATGAAATTTCGTATTCGAAATTAATTTTTCCTGTGGATAAGTCATTTTCAATTCGTGGTGTTAGAAGAAGTTTTGTGAAAGAAAAATCTGGAAGAATTTCTAAATAAACATCTTTATAAATGCCCGATTTTCTTTCAGGAAGTTCCAACTTACTTGCAAGTACATTTTGTTCTGAAATCCTGAAATTTTTAGTTAGAACAATTTTCAAAAAATTATCGCCTTTATCTCTCACCAAATTTGCTGGAATTCTAAATGAATATTCTTCAATTTCCATTGGATCGAACTGCAATCTTTCATCATTGAAATAAACTTCACTTAAACCACGAATTCCTTCAAAACGCAAAAAGTAAATTTCTGATTTTGATAAATTTAACTTTACTCTATTTTTCAGAACTACTCTTTTTTCATCAATCCAAAATGGAACATTAACATTTTTCGTTTTTCCTTCAATTTCATAAATCCAATTTTTATTTAAGAGAATAATTTTTCGAGTTTGAATATTATCCTGCTCTTTAATAATAAACTCTGGAGTTTGCGCAAAAAGAAAATTAACTAAGACGAATAAGAAGAAAACATAATATTTCACCGATTTTTACCCTCTTAATTAAAAATACCGCACAAATATAATTTTTGATGTGAGCTTATTCAATTTTGTTCAAAGCCTGCGATTAAAATTGAGCTGCAAGAATAATTTGATAAAACGAGTCAGCTTTCAAACACGCTCCACCAATCAACCCACCATCAATGTCTGGTTGCTTAAATAAATCACGAGCATTTTCAGGTTTAACACTTCCACCATAAAGTATTTTTATCTTACTTGCAATTTCACTATCAAAAAGTTTTGACAATTTTTCTCTTAAAAACGAATGAACTTCTTGTGCTTGTTCTGGAGTTGCGGTTCTACCAGTACCAATTGCCCAAACTGGTTCATAAGCAATCACAATTTTTTCCACATCTAATCTTGAAACACCATTTAAACCAAGGCGTAATTGATTTTCTACTACATCAAATGTTTTTCCATTTTCTCTTTCTTCAAGAGTTTCACCAAGACAGAAAATTGGTTTTAAATCAAATTCTATCGCTCGTTTAATTTTTTGATTTATGAATTCATCTGTTTCCTTGAAATATGTTCTTCGTTCGGAATGACCCAAAATTACATACTCAACATTGAAAGATTTTAACATCTTAGCCGAAACTTCACCAGTAAACGCTCCTTCAATTTCTGAATGCATGTTTTGAGCTCCGAGCTTAATTGGTGAATTTTTTATTAACTCACCTGCTAATTCAATAGAAGTGAATGGAGGACAAATTGCGATTTCAACTTCAGGAGTATAAGAATTTAATTTTTCTATTAGTTCAGATATAAGCTGAACTGTTTCCGTTTTATCTTTATACATCTTCCAATTTCCAGCAACAAATTTTTTCCGCATTTTTAATCCTCTTTATATCTAATTTCAACAAAAATTTTTGTAAAATTACGAAAGAACTTTACGCTTACAAAGTGAGAAACTAAAAATGAATAATTATAATGGAATTTTATCTCTACTAATTTTTTGTATTGAGCTTGTCTTAATTATTAATGTATTGATTTTTTCAAAATCAAAATTCAAATCAAATATCATAACTATTCTTTCCTTTTTAGCAGCATATCAATTTTTTGAATTTCTTGTCTGTGGATTAAATCTAAAATATAACTTTGTTATTTACCTTGGATTAGTCTCAATTACATTTCTTCCACCATTGGGATTATCATTTGCCCTGAAATTGAACAAGTACAAAAAATCTAAATTGAATAGCTTTATTTACACACCTGCCATCTTCTTTTCAATTTACTTCTTGCTTTCAATAAATAGACTTAGAAATATTGAATGCTCTTTTCTTTATGCGAGTTATTCATATCCACTCGAGTTTTTGTACGGTGTATTTTATTATTTACCAATAGTAATTTCAATTTTTATTTTCGTTAGAGAATATGTTAATGCAAAAGATGTAACTATAAAAAAACAAAATTTAATTCTGCTAATTGGTTATTTGTTGTTTTTATTACCAATGATTCTAACCTTAATTCTTAATCCAAGGACAATTGAATACATCGAAAGTATCCTGTGCAAATTTGCTTTTGGATTAGCTTTAATATTATTTTATTTTGCATTGAAATTCAGAAAGTGAAAGGGCAATAGAATGACAATAGAATTACCCAATTGTTCTCTTTTCGTTAAAGTTGAAGGTGAGGGTGAACCCATCATTTTTTTACATGGTTTTCCATTAACTCACGAAATGTGGTTTCCACAAGCTAAGTTCTTAATCAATAATGGATTTAAAGTTGTCACACCTGATTTAAGAGGTTTTGGTAATTCTATGATTGAAATAAATGAATGGACAATGGACGATTTTGCAGATGATATAATTTGCATGGCAGATAAACTCGGAATAAAAAATTTTACAGTTGTTGGAATGAGTATGGGAGGTTACATTTCGTTTAACCTCATAGATAGATATGGTGAAAGAATAAAAAAAGCAATTTTGATTGCAACAAGAGCTCAAGCTGATGACGAAGCAGGTAAAAACAGAAGAAACGAGCTTATTGAGTTAGCAAAACGAGAAGGTAAGAAACCTATTATTGAAACTTTCAAAAAAATTCTTTTCGCACCTCTGACATGGGAAAGAAATATCGAACTGGTTAGCAATGTCAGTTTGATTATGGAAAGAGCAAGTCTTAACGGAATAATAGGTTCACTTGGTGCAATGAGAGATAGAAAAGATTATGTTAATTTGTTGGAGAAAATAAATTTTCCAGTCTTAATAATTCATGGAAAAAGTGATTTAACAAGTCCAATCTCTAACGCTGAATTGATGCATCAAAAAATTAGGAACTCAAAAATTTATTTCTCTGATATTGCAGGACACATGGTAAATTTAGAAGATGCAGAAAATGTAAATAAAGCAATAATTAATTTTCTAAACTCATAAGAATACAATTTTTCTTTTGAAATTATTTTGAGATACTTCTGAGCAAAATTAAATTAAATCACTTTCCTTAAAATCGTAGAGTTTAAGAAGCTTAAATCATAAATAAATTTCATTCGAATTAAATTCTGAGCAATTGATAAAGTGTCATAGATTAAGTGAAATATTTTATTTCTTTGTTTATTTTGTAAATGCTTAAATAAAATAAATCGGCTTAAAAAATGGACTTCATAGAACTTCAAATTGCTGATGACATCCAAAAATTGAAAGAACTCGTCAATTTAGATGCATACACTATCAAGTTGATTAAAATAATTTATAATCCTGACATATATTCACCTCGAGACCTTGAAGAATTTCAACATTTTATTGAAAAATCTTTCCCAAATATTCCAATTATTTATGAAGAAAAAAGAGATGCAAAAAAAATTTCTTTTGCCCTTGGGATTGAATGATGAAATTAACTGAGAACATCAATAATTTTTTCTCAACCATTGGTGGATTAACAAATTTCACAATTAGATTTTTTATTGAAGTTTTTCGACCACCTTATGAAATTTCCGAAATCCGAAAACACATGGACGAGTTAGGTGTAAAAACATTTTCAATTGTTAGTATAACTGGCTTTATCATCGGTTTAGTAATTGGAATGCAAACACAACCTGTTTTGGCAAGATTTGGTGCCGAAATGTTTTTACCTGGAATGATTGCACTCTCTGTGATTAGAGAACTTGGTCCTGTCCTTACCGCATTAATTTTTGCAGGTAGAGTAGGATCAGGTATAGGTGCAGAACTTGGTTCGATGCGAGTTACAGAACAGATTGATGCTATGGAAGTTTCGGCAGTTGATCCATTTAGATTTTTAGTTGTTACGAGAGTTGTTGCAACAACTTTGATGCTTCCGCTTCTAACGATTTATGTTGATTTCATTGCAATTCTTGGTGGATATGTGGCAGTTATCATTACTCAGAATATGACTTTCTCCTATTACATCCAATTAGTACTTGATGCAATTCGTTTTTCTGATATTATTCCCGGCGTATCAAAAACATTTGTTTTCGGATTTGTTGTTGGAATTGTTGGTTCATACCTTGGTTTTAATGCGAAGAAAGGAACTGAAGGAGTTGGAAAAGCAAGCACTACATCAGTTGTAATTTCATCACTTCTAATTTTGCTGATTGATGCTGTTCTTGTACGATTAACTTTAATCATCTTTCCTGATTGACTATGATAAAAGTTGAAAATCTTTATAAAAGATTCGGAAATCATGTTGTCTTAAATGGCGTGAATTTTTCAGTACCAGAAGGAACAACAACTGTTGTGCTTGGACGAAGCGGTATCGGTAAAAGCGTTCTTTTGAAGTGCATTGTTCGATTAATTGAGCCTGATGAAGGAAAAATATTTATTAATGGAATTGATGTTTCTGAACTTTCAATTCGAGAACTTAATGAACTTCGAAAAGATATTGGTTTTCTTTTTCAAAGTGCTGCTCTATACGACTCAATGACAGTTAAAGAGAACCTTGAATTTCCATTAATTCGTCATACTGAATTAAGCGAAGAAGAAATTGATTTAAGAGTCAAAGAAATGCTTCGCTTAGTAGGTTTATCCGAAGCGATTGATAAGATGCCCTCTGAACTTTCTGGTGGAATGAAAAAAAGAATTGGTCTTGCAAGGTCATTAATACTTCATCCAAAAATTATGCTTTACGACGAACCTACAACAGGACTCGATCCTGTGACCTCAAAAGAAATTGCTAAGCTTATCATTCAAATGCAAGAGAAATTTAAAATGACAAACATTGTAGTTACTCATGATATGGTAGTTGCTCTTAGCACTGCTGATCGGATTCTATTACTTGAAAATGGAAAATTTATTTTTGATGGAACACCTGAGGAACTTATAAAATCGGAGATTGAAATTGCACAAAAATTTCTCTCAACCACATTAGATTAAAAAGGGAGAATTAATATGCCAAAGGGATTAAAAGGAGCAAGACTTGGTTTATTTACTTTTCTTGGAACCGTTATTCTTGTTATTGGAATTTTCTTAATCGGAAATAAAGACTTACTATTTCAAGACACATTTGAATTGAAAGCATACTTCCCATCCGTTGAAGGATTAAGAGTCGGTTCACCAGTTAGATTAACCGGAATTAATGTTGGTTCAATTAAGTCAATTGAATTTATTGCAGATACAACAAGCAAAATTTTGATAACCATGAGAATTAGAAGAGATGTTCAACAGTTTATAAAAAAAGATTCGAGAGCAAGTATCGAAACAGAAGGATTAGTTGGAAACAAAGTTCTTGTAATTTCTGGAGGAAGTGGCTCGGCACCATCAGTTCAAGATGGAGATGTTTTACCAACAAAAACTACAGCTACTTACGCTGAGATTATTGAAGAAACACAAGGCATTTTATCTTACATAAAAGAAATATCAAGAGAGTTTAGCATTACCCTAAAAAAAGTTAACGAAGGCGAAGGTACAATTGGCAAATTATTAAACGATCAAAAACTTTATAGAAGTATTGATCAAGCAACTCAAACTGCTAACCAAACAATGATGGGACTAACAACAAGTCTTGAAGAAATTACAAATGTTGTAACTGGTCTTGGAAATAATCTTGTTAATGTTATCTCTGGAGTTGATTCAATCGTTAAGAAAATTGACAATTTGGTTTTACGAGTTAATCAAGGCGAAGGAGTGTTAGGTGCATTGGTTAGTGATAAAAGTGCATACGATTCGGTTAAAGCAATTATCAACAATTTAATTATCACAGCAAATCAAGCTCGTCTTGGTGCTGAACGATTTGCAGATAATATGGAAGCATTAAAACACAATTGGCTCTTCAAAGGATACTTTGAGCGTCGTGGTTACTGGGAACGCAGCGAATACGAACGAGAACTTGACAGAAAACTTGAAGAAATCAAACGACAACAAAAGGAGCTTGAAAAAAGAATCCAAGAATTAAGAGAATTAGAACGAAGAGTCCCACCAGAACCGTTAAAGAAGGAATGAGATAGATACAATATTAGAAATCATCATTCCTTAATGAGTTGTTCGAAAGATAAAAAATCATATTTCAAAATAGATTGTACAAAAATAAAATTTCCGAATTCTCTTCTGGTAAATAAGTTTTATACTTTTCAAAAAATATTAGGCAACAATCATTCAATCTTCTCAAAAGGATAAAAAATAATTTTAAATTTTGTCCTTAAATCAAAGGATTAATTAATAATCAATGAATTTAACTGAATAAATATAATTGAAGATTTTTTTTTGCAATTAAATAGTCTTTTATTAAACCTTCATTATAATTCAATTAACAAACATTTCAGATCTAAAATCTTCATTTCCCAAAATTGTATTTCCATCATTCATTTCTTATTTTGCAAGCGAATTTCAAAAAAATGGAGTTAAAATGAAGAAAGGTATTCATCCAGTGTATAGAAAATCGGTTGTAACTTGCGTTTGTGGTAATACTTTTGTTACAAGATCCAC